>JAFAJU010000372.1 GCA_019236035.1 Verrucomicrobiota bacterium
ATTGGCGCTCAAATCGTCAGTGTACCGGTGTCGGTACCGGTGCGCATGGCTGAAAACGCGTTCCGCGTTATTATCGCGTGGCTTGCCGGCGCGTTCGGCGGCATCCTGCTGGTTGCGAATATCGCGGTGGCCATCGTGGCGCGTTCCCGGCCTTAGGTAAGAGGCCGCAGAGGGGAGCGTCGGAGGACACAGTGAGGACAAATTTACCACAGAGACGCAGAGATCACGAAGTCGGATTCACAGAGTTTAGTTTAGAGTCCTTCCCAATCATCTTCGTGCTCTCTGTGCCTCCGTGGTAAAATCATTCCTCTGTGCCCTCCCCTCTCTCCGAGTCCTCCTTCTACTCCGCGCCCTTAATCATCGGGACAAACCAGACGCGCAATACCGCCTGCTGTTCGATCTTTGCCCCAGCTTTTTTCAGCAGGTACAGTTCCTGAGCACCTGGCGAGCCCACAGGGACAATCATTCGCCCACCGTCCCGTAACTGATCCACGAGCGGTTGGGGAATCTGCTCCGGCGCACAGGTCACGATGATAGCGTCGAAGGGTGCTCTTGCCGGCCAGCCTTTGTAGCCGTCGCCGGCGAGGACTTCGACATTAGTATATCCAAGCCTTTTTAGATCTGCCTCAGCACGCTTGGCTAAGGGTCCAATTATCTCGATCGTGAAAACTTCGGCGACCAACCGCGAAAGGACGGCGGCCTGGTAGCCCGACCCGGTACCGATTTCCAGAACTCGATCCGTCGCTTTAGGTTCGAGTTGTTCTGTCATATATGCCACGATAAATGGTTGAGAGATTGTCTGCCCGTAGCCGATCGGGAGAGGTTCGTCCAGGTAGGCATATTTGCGCACGGCTTCTGGGATGAACTCGTGTCGAGGCACGGTGGCCATTGCTTCCAGCACTCTGGGGTTTTTGATGCCCCGACCGGAAGCGGCGAGCTGCTCCTCGACCATACGTTTACGTGCCAGCGCGAACTCAGCTTCTGTCGTGGGCTGGGGATTACCAGCGGCCACGAAGATGTGAAACAGCAACAGCGCGACGATTGGTGCGCGCATCAAAAAACAGTATAGTCCGGTTGCGCTTGACCGGCTAGCGTGCAATCAGGTCCTCAATTCTCCCATTGGGCTACCCGTCCGCCAGAAAAAAATCTTCAGAAACAGAAACGACGTCCGTTCTAGAAATTTACGGGACGACACTCCGCTAAAGGATGAGAAGGATCGATATCTTTGTATCTTCGCCGGCCGATGTGCAGAAGGAGCGAAGCGTGGTCGAGCGTTTAATTCGATCGGTTGCTGCTGAGTTTAACGTTCCGGTCACAGTCTCGTACTCCAATTGGCTTAGGAGACTAAGCCCGTCAGATAAGGCGGCTGCTCTATCCGCGAATGGTTCCGAAGATGGCAGATCATTGCTGTGTCCTTGTTTTTGGGAGTATCAGGATTTTAAGGCAGAAAAAGACTACCGAGAACGGATTCCGAACACAGGCCAATATGATCTGGTCATCTGCATTCTCTGGTCCCGGCTCGGAACCAAAATATCCCCGGCGTTCGTCATGCCCGACGGTAGCCAACCCACCTCAGCAACCGAGTACGAAATAGCCTGGGTGTTGGATCAGATCAAGCGAACTCCGGGCTTCCCTGAGTTGCACGTTTACCGGAGCAGAGCGACTCCCGCCGCGCCGCTCGAACCGAAAGAAGAGCGGGAAATATCCTTCGAGCACTGGGATTCGGTGCAGGATTTTTTTGCGACCTGGGGTAGAAGCGAGGCGTTTGCGAATGCTTGCCGTGACTATAACGACCTCCAGGAATTCGAAGAATTGTTTCGCGAACATTTCCGAGCGTTTGTCGAACAACAGCTGGGACGTGAAATCATCCCCCGGAAGCGTCAGCAAAGAGCGCCCTACTGGAAGTTGAATCCTTATCGCGGACTGCAATTTTTTGACTATGAGCACGCAGCGATTTTTCACGGCAGGACTAAAGCAATCGGCGACGTGCTCGATGCTCTGAAAAAGCAGGCGATTGCCAAGAAGCCATTTGTCGTGGTTTTGGGTGCGAAAGGCGCCGGCAAGAGCTCGCTCGTTCGCGCTGGTGTGATTCCGCTTTTAACTGAGGTTGGGGCAGCTAACGGACCCTGGCGTCGCGCAGTGACCCGACCGGGACTCCTAGACACCGCTGGCGATCCGTTCAACAGGCTTGCCACGGCCTTACTAGCCGATGCGGCCTTGCCGGAACTTGAGCATGCGCCGTCACACAACGGTTGGGGAGACCTAGCATCCCAACTCCGAGAACATCCGGAAGACGTGGCTGTCCGACTTGCCGAAGTACTCGATCAAATCAGTCTGCAAGAGCTGGATCGTCTCCTGGATGAGGAAGCGGGTGAGTTCCCACTACCGGGTAGGATCGAAGGCACCGAACTCGCCAGACACAGGATGCTGCGACGAGCCAAACCAAAGGCTCACCTCGCACTTGTGGTTGAGCAACTCGAAGACTTGTTCGCGGGCGGGTATTCGGCCGAACTCCAGCACCGATATCTCGCCGCTCTCGTTGCTTTAGTCCGTTGCCAACGGGTTTTTGTGATCGCGACGTTGCAAAGCGATTTCTACGCTAATTATCAGCAGTTTCCGGAGCTGGTCCAACTTGCCGGTGCCAACGGAAGATTCGATCTGCAGCCTCCCACCCGTGAAGAACTCGGTTACGTGATCCGCTTGCCGGCGGCGGCCGCTGGGCTGCGCTTCGAGCGGGACCTCACGTCGGGCCAGAGCCTGGACGAGGCTCTGCTTGATGCAGCCGCCAGCAATGCTGAGCCGCTCCCTTTGCTTGAACACGTGCTGTCGCAATTGTATCAGCACCAGCTTGCACGAAAAGATGGCTTGCTCAGGTGGTCTGACTACAGGGACCAGGGAAAATTTGAGGGCGCATTGGCACATCACGCGGAAGCCGCCTTCACAAAGCTCAGTGACGACGAACAAGGTGCCTTTGATTTTGTGATGCGCCATTTGGCTTCGCTCGGAAGAGGCGAAACGGGCGTCGGGCGGGCCGCTCGGTATCGTGAACTGGTTTCGTCTCCTGAGTTCAATCAGCAGCAGAAGGCAGGCGCCAAAGGTCTCGTTGATTGCTTCATCAAAGAAGAATTCTTCACTGCCGAGGCCTGTTCAGATCACGAGATGATCGTCAGCATCACCAACGAGGCGCTGCTTCGGAAATGGCCAAAATTTCAGTTATGGCTGGCGGAAGACCAAGGATTTCTGCGAATGCGAGATCGGCTCGACGCAAATCTGAAGCTATGGCTTAGCCGGGATCGCCAATGCGAGGACCTGCTTGGACCT
Organism: Verrucomicrobiota bacterium; assembly: GCA_019236035.1. Taxonomy (GTDB): domain Bacteria; phylum Verrucomicrobiota; class Verrucomicrobiia; order Chthoniobacterales; family JAFAMB01; genus JAFAMB01. Next base: position 3,322 of record JAFAJU010000372.1, read on the forward strand.
GCCTTCGGCGTTACGGACGCAGAGACGTTGCTCAGACATTTTCGCTCCGCACTCAATAAGACGGAGATCGACTATATCCAGAAGATTCTCGAGAAACAGAAACATGACCGCGGACGCAATACTGCATTGTCGGTGATTGGCGCCGGCGTGGCCGTTCTCGCGATAGTTGCCGGTATCCTTTGGTCTAATACGGACAACCACCAAAAACGGGCGGACGAACTTGCGCGCTTTGAGCGAAGGATGGAGGAACTCGCCAAGGAACAGAGCAGCGTGGAGAAAACAAAGGCTTGGACCGCGAAAGAAAAGGCGCAAATCGATCCGCAGAATTCCGACTTGCAGGATTCGGACTTTCCGGTAGCCCAGGGTAGCGCTTTGGAGGCCCAGCTTGCTCTGGAGAACGACCTGAAGCAGGCGGAAGAGAAGACCCAACTGGCCCAGCGGAACGCCGATCTGGCCAACACTCAGCGCGCCGCCGTGGAGGCCGAGCTTAAGAAAGCGGAGGAAAAGCGCCAACTAGCCCAGCAGGATGCCGAGCTGGCCAACACTCAGCGTGCCACCATGGAGGCGGACCTTAAGAAAACCGGGGAGAAGGTACAACAGGCTCAGCAGGATGCCGATCTGGCCAACACGCAGCGCGCCACCATGGAAGCAGACCTCAAGAAAGCCGAGGAGAAGGCGCAACTGGCTCAACAGAATACCGATCTGGCCACCTCACAGCGCGCCACCATGGAGGCGGACCTCAAGAAAGCCGAGGAGAAGGCACAACTGGCCCAACAGAATGCCGATCTGGCCACCTCACAGCGCGCCGCCATGGAAGCAGACCTCAAGAAGGCCGAGGAGAAGGCACAACTGGCTCAGCAGAATGCCGATCTTGCTACCTCACAGCGCGCCGCCATGGAAGCAGACCTCAAGAAGGCCGAAGAGAAGGCACAACAGAATGCCGATCTTAGCACGGAGAAACGCAGTGCGATCGACGCCGAACTTCGGAAGGCCGTAGAAAAAGCCCAACAAGCGCAACAAATCGCCGATCTTGCCACTGCGCAGCGCAGCACGATCGAGAGCCAGCTGAAAATGGCAGAAGAGCGGGCGCAACTGGCCCAGCAGAACGCTGATCTGGCCACCACTCAGCGCACCGCCTTGGAGGCCGAACTCAAGAAGGCGCAAGAGAGAATACAACAGGCGCAGCAGATTGCCGAACTTGCTCTCACTCAGCGCAACGAACTGGACGCAGAGCTCAAAAAGGCGCAAGGACAGCCGAGCAAGATGGATGGCACGGCGCAAATTGCCCAGGAAAGCGTCGACCCTGACCCAAACCAGCCAAAATCTGAAGCAACTCCGTCCCCCGCAGCATCTGCGGGATCAACTCCTCCAGATGCTCAGCCCGATGCAAGTTCGAGTGTTTCGAGCGACGAACAAATATTGAAGAAGTTCGTTCTCGACTATCTGCAAACGGTAGCGAGCGACGACCTTTCGACGCAGGATCGTTTCTTCGCCCACAGAGTCACTTATTATGATCAAGGGGTGCTGTCGCTTCGTAAAGTTCAGGCAGCCAAAGAAAGTTACGACCGCGAATGGCCCACTCGGGACTGGAAATCACAAGGCGAGCCTGTGATCCGCGCTTCGGCTAATCCCAAGATGTACGAGGTTTTCCAGCCGTTCACTTGGTCAGTATCGGACGGTACGCGGCACGACAAGGGAACTGCAACCCTCTTTCTGCGGATTTGGAAAAATACCAAGGGCGAATTTCACATCGTGCACATCGAACGACAAGACAGCTAGAGCCGGCATCGCTCACAAATCTCTAAAGGATTTGTGAGCGATGCCGGCTTCACCCGCCCAGATAGAGTTTGCGGATGTGATCATTGTTTAGAAGGTCTGCAGATTTGCCGGCCAAAGCGATCCGGCCGGTTTCCAGGGCATAGGCACGGTTCGAAATCTTGAGCGCCATTCGCGAATTCTGCTCGACCAAGACAACACTGATTCGCTCGTCACGGTTGATTTCCACGATCGCGCGGGCGATATCGCGAACGACTTTCGGAGCCAACCCGAGGGAAGGCTCGTCCAGCAGAAGCAGCCTTGGCCGGGCCATGAGGGCACGACTGATCACAACCATTTGCTGTTCGCCTCCGGAAAGGCTTCCGGCCTGTTGCCTTAATCTTTCTTTAACGCGCGGGAATCGCGCGTAGATCCTTTCGAGATCTTCTCTGATTGCCGCCCTATCTTTGCGCAGGTATGCCCCCATCAGAAGATTATCTTTTACGGACATAAATGGGTAGACATGGCGACCCTCCGGGACCATGGAGATTCCGAGCGCGACGACCGAAGCCGGTTCAAGCCCGTCAATTCGCTTGCCCTCAAACCAGATTTCGCCGGCTGACGGTTTCGCCAGCGCCGTGATGGCTCGAAGCGTCGAAGTTTTGCCGGCGCCATTGGCCCCGATCAGGGCGACGATTTCGCCCTGCTCCAGGTAGATTGAAACGTTCTTGAGGGCCTGGACCTTGTCGTAGTGAATGCTGATGTTCTTGAGCTCGAAATACATCGGT
>JAFAJU010000387.1 GCA_019236035.1 Verrucomicrobiota bacterium
CAAGAGGAACAGCAACGGCAATTTTTCCGCGCCAATGGGGAGCACTATGCAAACGTTGATGAAACCGTATATTAGCCGGTAGATAACGTCCGGAAGGTTGTGGTTCGCCGCATAGTCATGCCAGGAAAAGCTCGCGGCCCGCTCGCCGAAATCGTGAGCGAGATGGTAAGTGTCCACCCATAAAAAGTTAGTTAGATATCCCGTATATAGCGGATCCCTAAAATAGGATAGCCTTGGGAGCCAGGATGGGACGGTGATAACAACTAGTAGTAGCACCGCGATCAGATAGTTAGGGAGCAGCCGACGCACTTTTCTGAGAAAAGGCGGATGCTCTTTTGCAGATGTTGGCCGCATGAGCATGTCAGCCAGGAACAGTATAGAAAAATAGGCCGCAGCATTAAAGATGGCGCTTGGGCGTGTGAGGTCGGCCAGCCCGAGAGAAGCGGATCCGAGCAATAGCCAGCCAGCCTTCCGTTCTTGCAAGTATCGCAGAAAAGCGATGATCCCCCATACAAGGAACAGAACATAAAGCGGTTCGGTCAAAAGCCTTTCACCTGCTAATCGCCACATGAACCGGTTGCCGGCCACGCAGAAGGCCGAGATCGCCGCTACGGATGGACTTTGAAAAATGCGAAGGACGCCATAGTAAACCGACCCGATTACGAGTGTCATCGCGACCACATTCACCGCTCCCAAAAAGAAGAGATTCCCGTTTCCAATCTTGGTCGCGACCGCCAAGGCAAACGGGTAAAGTGGCTGGCGGTGAGGCACGTCGCGAATGTAATCCATGGAAAAATTTCCGTTTAGGAAACGTTGTGCGAAGTCCAGGTACTGATGTGAATCCGTCGACACCAATGTCTCTTTCCCCTGCGCAGCGTGGACGTCCATGGCCTGGATGTTCATGACCAGGTATACAGAGGTCGCCACGAAGTAGACTGCCATGAGTAAGCCGATAAAGCGGAACTGACTGAGATCGCTTATCTTTTGGCTTTGAGGTGCATTCGTCAGTTTGGACGCCATATCAATCGAGTCAACGTAACGGGGATCAAGAACCGAGAACGAGAAACGGGAAACGCGTCTGCCTCATTGCACCGGATGCAACCGCGGCGACTCAGCCGCACGGCCCATCACCAGGCGGTAGGCGGCCAATACGCGGTCTCGGAAATGGTCCCATGTGAACTGTTCCAGCACCCGTTTACGTCCGGCCGCACCATACAGACGAACCAGTTCTGGTTGATCGTACAGGAGCTGAATTGCGGATGCCAGAGCGTCAACATCGTTGGGCGGGATGACGAGTCCATTCAACCCGTCCACCACCACGTCGCCGGCTTCCCGCGTGGTGATTTGCGCGAGAGCACAGGCCGCAGCTTCGTAGGTTGTTTTCGCGCTCCCTTCGAGAGAGGAGGGAAAGATGTGAACGCAACCTGCCCGAAAGACATTCTCGACGTCGGACCTGAAACCGAGCACCTTTACACTGGCTGGCAAGTCGACCAGATACGGCTTGATTTCTTCGTGGGGGTACCCGGCGAGCCAGAGTTCGGCGTTTGGTAGTTTAAGCTTCTTCCACGCCTCAACCAGGATATGCACGCCCTTTCGCTTGATCAAAGCGCCGACAAAAACCGCGCGAAAAAGCGGGGGCGGTGGGCCGGGTTGAAAACGGTTTATATCGACTCCTTGCGGCATGCTGTACAGCTTTTCGTCTGGATATCCTAGTACTCGAAACGAGTCTGCTGCTTTCTCTGACTCTACCAGAAGCAAGTCTGCTAATTCGTACTCCTCCAAGGATTCCTGCCGGCTGATTAACAAGCGATTCAGCCAACGTTGGGGAATCGGGGCGTTTTCCATCGCGATCTCATGAGCCATTTTCGCCGGAAGCACCTTCCCTTTCTGCCGATGCCAGGTTGGTATCTCCAGAATGGACGGAATGCCGAGCGATTTGGCCACTCGCAAGCCGTGTAAGCCCGAGCCGGACCAGACGTGGAAGAGATCAAAGCGGCCCGTCTTTAGAAATTGCTCGCACACCCGATCGACGGCCCGCTTCTTGGCTGCGTAATAATATTTCCGTTCCAGATTCGATAAGAGCCGGACGGGGTGGAATCGCAGCGTTTTCATTTTGTGCCGATCAACATCCGGCGCTCGGACCCCATACGATATCGCCTTGCCCAAAAAGGGTTGGATACCCCGAATGGTTTCGTGGGCCACAAGGTCCAAACCGATCCCGCCGATTCGCGCCGAGATCGCATAAAGGACGCTTTTTGGTAAACTTTCTTGAGACATTGAAAAACGCACCTATCGAAAACTATAAGCTCTTAGTAGGCAAATGGAAGTTTGCTCACTGGGTAGCTCGTCCTCGTAACGTTGTCACACCCCGCGGCTCGGGCGGAGCCTCGCCCTACCGCCCTAACCCGCGCAATGCCGGATATTCGCGCTAAGCTCTAACTCGACCCGCTCGATCACGGCGGCTGCGCTCACCTGAGTCATACATGCGTGACCATGCGGGCATTGTGACAGGCGCCGGAAATTGCATGGCGAACAAGCCAAGTCTGCGCGCACGACTGCTTGTAGGCGACGATACGGACCGGTCTGAACAGGATTCGTCGGGCCGAACACGCTCACTACCGGACGGTCGAGGGCAATGGCGAGATGCATCGCACCAGAATCGTTCGTCACGCAAACGGCTGCACGCTTCACGATGGCGGCCAATTCAGCCGGAGTGGTCCGCCCGGAATAATCGATCGCGCCATCGCAGAGCCTGGCGATCTGCTCGCAGCGATGTCGATCGTGTTTCCTACCCAAGATTAATACGCCGAACCCCTGAGTTTTAAGCCATCGCGCGACTTCCGCAAATCGCTCAGGCTGCCAGTGCTTCGTCTCCCATGTCGTTCCTGGAACCAGTGCTACGAATCGGTGTAACGCATTGTGTTCGAGGAACCGTTGGGTAGCCGTCTCGATCTCGGCGGACAAATAAATACGAGAATCGATAGGGGAGTCGTCCAAGCCGAGTATCGGCGTTAGCCACAGGTAGCGGTCTATAGCGTGGACGTCAAGCGTGGGAATAGGGATGTGATGTGAGTAAGCAACCCAGGATCCTTCGCGCGCGCCTGTCCATCCGTGTCTGGGAACATTGCGCAACACGTGATGTTCTGTCGTCGATCGCGCCCGGGGCCGGCGGACCGGCCGGCCAAAGCCAATCCGCACCGGCGCACCGGTTGCTAGCGTCATGAGCGCCGAGCGCATTTGACCGTGCAAATCAATAACCAGGTCATAGCTGGCTTCCCGCAGTTGCCCGAGCAATCGTATCGGTTCCGTTGTCGCGGTCCAATTCCGGCCAAGTCGCGCAAACTTCTGGCGGTTAAACAACACGACGCCTGATAAGTCAGGGTGATCACGCACCAAGCCGGCATTCTCGGGCGTTATGAGCCAGTCGATCCGGGCAGAGGGAAAACGGGCGCGCAATTTCGGCAATACAGGGATCGTGTGCACGACGTCGCCCAGCGCGGACGGCTTGATCAGCAGGATGCGGGAGAAGTTTTGGGAACTAAGCGATTCAGTTTTCAAACAGGCACAGGTCGGATTTTACAACGAAGGAGCTACACCTTATCCGCCACGAGTCAAAAACCGCACAAAAGTTTTTTTTATCATTGCGGAGAAACGATGCCGGCTCTGCTCACGTCGTACCACCTGCTCATCGGTGACCCAATTGAGCTGAATGACTCGCCTTTCACCGGCAAAGGGCTTGTGTCCATGCCAAGAGTTATCGCTTCGTTTGAACACGAGCAGGCTTCCCGCTATCGGTGGCAGTTCAGCCACGAGGTCGTCAAGATTGTTCTCCGATCGGAGCAATCGCAACCGCCCACCCTCGCTTTCCCATTTGGAGTTGAGGTAAATCAGCACCGTTATGATTTTTGTCTTTGAGTCGGTGTGGACTTTTCCATCCTTCTCCGAGCAGCGGCCGCGCACAGTAATCATGCTGGGCCGGCCTGTCAGGTCGATCGAGAATTTGCGCTCGACCGCGGCACGGAACTCGCGACCATTGAGATCGTCAATCAATTCCTTGAACTTTGGTCCGAATGTCACTTCGCTAAGCGGGAAACTGCCGGCTCTGTTTATCTTCGGGTAATCGTCATTGATCGGTTCGCGAGCCTGCGCCTTCACAAACTCAGGTACAATGAGATACTCGAATGGCTCTCGCACCAGCGGCGCCTGTTCGAACCGTTCGAGATCCAGTGTCATAAAGCGACCGGTTTCCTTGTTTCGGTCGAATTTCGGAGTACATGACCAGCGTTGGCCGGTTCACGCTGAAATTCCCGTTTGATCAATGACTTTATGTGCGAATTCTCGAAATGGAAAAACCAATCTTTGTTTTTCGCGGGAGGGCGCTCGGGACGCGCTGTCGCACGGGAGCGCGCCCCTAGCCGAAAGAATTTGCGGGTTGACTTGACGAAGACCGTGTTGCGATCGTCGCTGGGCGTATGAAAATTTTCACGGTGCTTCTCGTGGTGTGTTTAGGGACCACAGCGGTGGCACAAGAAGAGAGTGTGTTTGCCTATCGTGACGTGGTGCAAATTGCCGAGGCGCTTTCCAAGCAGCCTTTTGCGCCGCAAAACCAGGAGCTTTCGCCTGATCTTCAGAACCTGGACTATGACCTTTATCGCAGGATCCGCTTCCTTCCGGAACGCTCTGTCTGGCGAAACTTGCCCTATCGCCTCGGCTTTTTCCATCCTGGGTATTACTTCAAGCGGCGGGTGATCTTTCGGGGGATCGAAAAAGACCGGCTTCGCGACATCCCGTTTTCTCCGGATTACTTCTACTACGATAACCCGCTCAACTTCAGCGGGCATGAGAGTTTTGTTGGCTTCAAGGCTTTCGTTCCATCGAGTCAACCGGGCATTCAGGATGAGTTTATGTCGTTTCTGGGAGCGAGCTATTTTCGTGCGATCGCCAAAGGCCTGCACTGGGGACTCTCCTGCCGAGGGCTCGCCGTCAACACAGGTATCAGCGGCCCAGAAGAATTTCCCGATTTTCGCGAGTTTTGGATGCAAAAACCGAATCCTACGGATGAATTTCTGAAGTTCTATGCGCTCCTCGACAGTGAAAGCGTAACCGGAGGGTATGAGTTCGTTGTCCGATACGGTGTGATTACCACAATGGACATCAAGGCGACCCTCTTTGTCCGGAAAAAACCGGAGGTACTTGTCCTGGCGCCGCTGACCAGCATGTTCTATTTCGGTGGCAATACGGTGAATAAACCGACGCTCAAACCCGACTATCAACCTACGGGCAAAACCGAATTCACAATGAACAAGACGGACTTTCACCGGCGCGAATTTCGCCCGCAAGTGCATGACTCTGATGGGCTTTTACTTGACACGAGCTCGGGCGAAAAGCTGTGGGCGCCATTGAGCAACCCGAGATCAATGCGTGTCCGCCGGTTTTCAAACGTATTGTCCTATTCTTTGATTCAACGGGATAGGAATTTGAGTGACTACCTGGATCGGGAGGCTGAATACCATATGCGGCCGAGTGTCACGGTGATTCCGAAAAGCGACTTCGGGCCGGGGTTTGTCCGGCTTCTAGAGCTTCCAAGCAGCGACGAATACTCGGATAACATCGTAGCCGGTTGGGAACCTGAAAACCCGCCGGCTCCAGGTACCAGTTTCGAATTTGCTTACCAACTGAAATGGAGAGGGGACGAACCGGACACCACTCAATTTCGAGTGCTTTCGACGACCGTACGTCCCAGTCCAGGTTCCAACGAAACGCGTTTCGCGATCGAATATGGAAAACCAGACAGCGGCGAGACTATTCCGGTGGCCGAACTGCGGCCGTACATCCTGGTGGGACAAGGTGCCCAGGTAAAAGACGTTCAATTCACTCCGACGGACAGAGGTTGGCTGGTTGGTTTCACTATTTTCAATCCCAATTCTTCCCAGCCATTGGATATCAGCTGTGTTATACTACGCCGCGATACATTCTACTCTGAGAAATGGCAATATCTCCTGAATACTTAGGACCGCTGCGGGTTGGAATCAGGTCTTCGCCCGAGTGGACGGAGGCGTGGGACCGCATCAATGACTACCTGGATGCTTTGAAAGCGCCGGACAGCGTTGATCGGGACCTCATTCTGCTTTCGAGTTTCGAACGGGCGATTGCGCGTAAACGGCGGGAACCGTTTACGCCGGCTACCGAACTTGCTTTCGAAGAGACCCAGAAAGCGCTGGATCACGCTCTGAGACACTTGGTCGATCAAAGTGTCCCGGAAGATCGCCGCTTGGTCGAGCAGCGGGTAAGGCTGTATCTGACCGAGAATGTCGACGGGAGTCTGCTGGGTCGCACCGAGGAATTGTCAGAAGAAGTTCTTCAAGCCTTGCGCGAGGTCAAGCTCCAGGCGGCGCCGAACCTGCAAGTTGCGAGCATCACACCTCGCCCGCTGGAATTGTCGTCGCCCGGGAAAGGTGTGGTCAATCTGGCGCGGTGGCTTTCTCCAATCGGCGCAAATTCCATCATAGGCTGGGTGATCGGGCTGGCTATTCTTGGGCTGCTTGTTTTAGCGAGCCTTTACAGATAGCGATTTTTCGACAACCGTTCACTGCGGGTCGTGCGAACAGGGGGGCGGCGATAATGTTAAATATGACCTCAGAGGCAACGGTGGATTTTTTGTCTGGATTATGAGTGGTAATGACAGGTCAAGGAAATTTGTCGAGCTGATTGGTTCGGCGACTTTTGAAGAGGCATTCCAAAGGAAAGTCCGGCAGCGACGCTGGGGGGTGGCCTTGGTTACCCTCGGGATTTCTCTGCTTGGCTTTTGGCTAATGTTCGACATAGTGGGCGCCCGGGGTTGGACGCCTCTCGAGGTGGCGGAAACAGGCTTGTTCGGTCTGCTGTTTGCTACGCTGTCATTTGGGTTCACCCAGGCATTTCTCGGCTTTCTGGTTCTCGCTGAGGGTCACGAAACGCTCAAGATTACGAATACGCTAGATGAGGAGACTCCCCTGGCTTCAACGGGGATTGTCATGCCGGTCTACAACGAGGATGCGGAGACCGTCTTTGGGAACATTCGCGCGTTGTACGAGTCTCTGCGGGAAAGAGGTGAGCTTGATTCGTACGATTTTTATATTTTGAGTGATTCGACCGACCCGGCCAAAGCGGTGGAAGAGGAGTTGGCTTGGTCGGACGTCTGCCGTCAGACGAGTGGATTCGGTAAGATTCATTATCGCCGACGCAAACTTCCCGTGAATCGGAAGAGCGGAAACGTCGCGGATTTTTGTCGTCGTTGGGGTCATCGCCACCGCTACATGGTGGTCCTCGATGCTGACAGCGTGATGACTGGTAAGGCCGTTTCTTCCTTGGTCCGTTTGATGGAGAGGAATCCTCGTGCCGGAATCATTCAGACGATGCCGCGACTTGCTAAGGCGGAAACCCTCTTCGGCCGAATCCAGCAGTTTGCTTCACGCCTTTACAGCCCCATTTTTGCGGCCGGATTAAACTTCTGGCAGCAGGGGGCAGGCAACTATTGGGGCCACAACGCGATTATTCGGGTTTCACCATTTTTATCGAGCTGCGGGCTTCCGGGATTACCCGGTAAGGAACCGCTCGGTGGAAGGGTATTGAGCCATGATTTCGTCGAAGCGGCCCTTATGAGAAACGCGGGATGGGAGGTCTGGTTCGCTCACGATTTGGAAGGGAGTTACGAAGGAATGCCGCCGAATCTGACCGAGTACGTGAAACGCGATCGGCGCTGGTGCCAGGGGAATCTGCAGCATATGTGGCTTCTATTGGCTCAAAACATTCGCCCGATCAGCCGGATTCACTTGGTTCAGGGGATCCTGGCCTATGGATCCGCTCCCCTGCTGACGCTGTTTCTTCTTTTAGGCGCATTGCAGGCCGGGCTTGACCATCTGTATGAGAAGCTTGGGATGTTTCCGGCCGCCTCCGCGGCGGTGTTGTTCCTGATGACATTAGCTCTATTGTTTGGTCCGAAGGTTCTCAGCCTGCTGCATCTTTTTTCGCGCCCGAAGGAGCTCGCTGCTTTCGGGGGCCCGGTCCGAGTACTGCTGAGCGCTATCTTGGAGACGCTTTTTTCGATCTTCACGGCTCCGGTCCTGGTCTGGTTTCATACCAGGTTTGTCCTCCGGAACATTGCTGGAAAGACCGTTACCTGGCACACACAGATGCGCGACGGCGGCGCCGGGCCAAGCTGGTATGATGTCGTCCGGGAGTATTGGCCTTTAACGATGGCCGGGGTTGGGCTGAGCGCGGCGGCTTGGTGGATGGCCCCGAGCTATCTGGCTTGGATTTCTCCGATCCTGCTCGGGTTGGTGCTGGCAATTCCTATCGCTAAGTTAAGCGGTGGCGTCGGCCTGTTTCGTAAGTTATTCCTTACGCCTGAGGAGCTTCAGCCGCCCAAGGAACTTTGTGTGCGGTATCATCTACAGCTCCGTGACGGTGATCAGTTTGTTCATGCTCTTCTTGATCCTTTCTACAATGCTGTGCACGCCGCGTTGCAGCGTCCGCGCGAGAGCAGCACGCTCGCGGTTAACAGTTATGTTACCTCTTTGGGCGCGAGGCTTTTCAAAGAGGGCGCAGACGCCTTAACACCTCAGCAGAAGCGAGCGCTGCTCGCTGATGGCCAGACCTTGGCTTGGCTGCACAACCTGATCTGGAAAACGCCTGCCGTAAGGTTGCACCCGTCATGGGCAAAGGCGCTCGCGCAGTACCGCTCTGCAAAACGCGGGGCTCGACCTCAATCAGTGTCGGTGCCAGTGCCAGTGTCAGTGTCGGTCCCAGTCTCAGTGGTCGGTGCTAGCGAAACGTGAGAACGCGAACTTGAGAGTTCGGCTCGTATCGCCGCACAGTCACTGACACTGGCACTGGCACTCCTTCGAAACTGCTGCTCGACAAACGGGCCTGAGCGCGCTTTTCTTATCTCCCTTCGCCATGAAACGACTGATTGCCGGAGGAGGGCTTCTTCTATTGTTGGTCGCCGGTGGAGTGTTCCTGTGGCAGCAGAAACAGTATTCTCTTT
>JAFAJU010000452.1 GCA_019236035.1 Verrucomicrobiota bacterium
GATGATCAGTCCAACCGGGAAGATATGGTTCGCACCTGTAAACGTAACGTGCAGGAGATGGCCGAGCTGTTGGACGACCTCAGGAATTACTCGCTCTTGCTTCAGGGCGCCGACACTCCACAGTTGGAAGATATCGACATGCCCTCCATCTGCGCAGACTTTGAATCATCGTTTCTTGCCATGACAAAGGATGCAGGCCTAAGACTCGTTCTTGAGATTGATCCCGAACTGAAAAGGGTGCGCAGCGATCCGAAAAAGATCCGCCGTATCGTCACGAATCTTACGATTAACGCGATCAATTATCGGCATCCTGAAAAGACCGAAGGAACCGTTGTTCTGAAGTTTCGTTCTCTTCCCGACAATACTTGGCAGATTGCAGTCGAGGATTCCGGGATCGGCATATTGCCCGAGCATTTCGATACGATTTTCGAAGAGTTCAAAAGAGTTGGCCCTTCGGAAAACACCAAAGGGAGCGGGCTTGGACTGGCTATCACCAGGCGTCTTGTCAACGAATTGCAAGGAAAGATCGAGGTCTTCTCCGAAGTTGGCAAGGGAAGCCGCTTTGTCCTGACTCTCCCCAGGACCTATCCCGAGAACATCACGAGGCCAAACGATAGAGCCTAGCGCCAAATTTGCTTCTGAGAAATTCACTTCGTCGCAGTCCACTGGTTTCGACTTCCGCCACCAACCGTTTGATCTCGTGGCGGCTTCGCCGCTCTATGGCCGTTTAAGCCGTAGACGGTACTCTTGCACTGGAGGCCGTCCGTGGGTTCGAATCATATCTGGCAAAACCAGCCAGCCTGAATTGGGGCAGTTACGGGTCTAGAGTTCGAGGCAGATCGTCGAGAAGGCAGAGCTTCGGGGCTGGCTATCAGCGAGTTGACTGTCCTGACGGCCCTTCTACCTTCCCCGGGTATGGACCTTTTCACTGCCCTGCTAAATTTCAAAAGAATAGCAAGACATCCCGCTAATCTCTCTAGGAAAATAACCGTTCGGGGTCGCCTCTGGTAAAAAAGTCAGAAAGGTATCACCACGCAACCCACAGCGCAGCGCTTCCAGTGAAATTACATCGTCAGGTTGGATGTTTCCCAAGTTGACATTCGCTCCTAAGGTGTTCACCATCCAGGCTTGCTGTTTTTTGGTTGGCGCTTCCCAAATTAACCGGTCATTCGCGACCTGTTTAAGGATTTCAAAAATCAGATCCGCTCGAACATCTCCGTTAGGTTTGCAAACTCCCGCAGTGCCACTCTCGCGTGCTTCGGCAATTACACGACTTGCCCCGGCTTCTAATTCTGATTTAATTGCGTCAACCCATTCTGTCACTGTCAGGCTGGAAGTGTCGCTCTTGCTCCCGACTTCCGAAAAAACCTGCACGTGGGTCGAAAGTCTCTCGATATAGCGACACTTTTTTTCGGATGTCATCCTGAGAGAACCGTCGCTGACTTCTGCATATGTAATCTGGTTCATATCCAGAAGCCGGAGATAATCATTGAACTGGTTTCGCACCGCGTAAGCCTCAAAAATCGTGCCCCCGAAAAACACCTGGATCCCACTCGCGCGGTAGAGAGCCAACTTTTTTTCGAACCCGCCTGTAAAGAAGGCCGTTCCGAAGCCAAACTTAATAAAGTCGACGTACGATTCCGCTGCAGAAAGCAGATTCTCAGCTTGATTTATACTTAGCCCTGTATCGATGACGATATTTATTCCGGTAGCTCGTGGCTTGGACGAGCGTGCTGGCAGGTATTTAAGAGAGGAGAGCATGAACATGGCGGTGCATTCCATGAACCGGGCAGAGCTGGGGCTTGGCGTTATCGACGGCGCCGAATCGCGATTTGCAAAGATTAATGGTTTTATTGTCATCGAATTTCATAAGCGCTCGTGTGTTCCATTTACATCCCAGTTCTAACGGATTCCAGCGCCGCAGTTTCAAAAAGCAAAAAAAAAAGAAGAGAAGGGTGGAATCGTTGGGATAATAGATCTGCAAGGATGCGAGAACGCTAGGTGCGACACGATCCTTCACGTGTTGGAGATGTTGCATGATCCGACACACGTGCGCGCCTATACTGGCAGCCAATGGCACGAAATCTTGTCGAACTCAGGTTTGAAAACTGAGCACCTGGAGAATGGGTTATCAGAAAAGCCAGGCGGAATAACCATCCAGCGTTGGTGCGAGATCGACAGGTCAGGCCCAGTTGCGGAGGCGGCGATTGATGAATTTCTCCGGATTTGTGATTCCTCCGAACTGGCGCAACTCGGTATCGAGTGTCGAGAAGGGATTTTTTATTATCCTATCCGAAGTCTGTTAGCCCTTGCGCGACGCAAGTAACAAGACATGCCTGTCGTCAAAATTCTGAGTCCGAAGTCGTCGCCGGGTAGTGTCGCTCTCGCCAAGATCGCTTCTGCCGTTTCACCGGTGCTTGGAGTTGATTCGAATCTCTTCTGGGTGATATGGCAACCGTACAAACTAATGACTACTACGTAGCTGACTGGCGGGATTCCAACCCTCCCTTCACAAATACGATGGCACCCCAAATAAT
>JAFAJU010000567.1 GCA_019236035.1 Verrucomicrobiota bacterium
ATTTTTCAATATCGGTTCGGGAACGGCCTGCAGAAGCTGAAATACCTGGTTGACCGGAAGCTCACGGGCGAAGCGTTCGTCTTCAACGTGGACGTAGCCTGGTGGCGGTCCGGTGAATATTACAACAATCCTTGGAGAGGTAAACGAGCCACCGAATTGGGCGGTGCGTTGCTGAGTCAGGCGATTCACGCGGTAGACATGATTCTCTACATTTTAGGGCCGGTAAAAAGCGTCTTTGGTCGTACCACCACTCGTGTGAATCGGATCGAGGTCGAGGACTGCGCGGCGATGTCGATCGAGATGGCCGACGGTTCACTTGGCACGTTGTCGGTGACGCTTGGTTCTGCGGCCGAGATCTCCCGGCACCGATTTGCGTTCCGGAATCTCACCGCTGAAAGCAACACGCAGCCTTACGCGAACTCGCGTGAACCCTGGACTTTCTCGTTCAGTGCCGAGAGCGCGGAAACAAGAATAACGGAAGCATTGGAACAATTTGAACCCCTTCCCGAAGGCTACGCCGGCCAGTTCTACCGGTTTCATCAGGCTCTCCGAGATGGAACCGAACTGCCGGTGACGCTAGCCGATGCCCGGGCGACGCTGGAAGTGATCGCAGGCGCTTACTATTCAAGTGAGGCGAGTGAACCTGTCTGGCTGCCGATCGGCCCGGGGCACCCGAAATATGAGGCGCTATGAATGCGATTGAAAGAACAAGGAGGGTGGAAGCGTTCCCGGGCGGGATTAGTGTGACCCATCTGAGGGTTTATGATACTCAAGCTGCTGATGGGTTGATTGGCGGTACTCCACATATGCATTTTGCGTGTGCGGAGGCTTACCTGGTCATAAATGGACAGGGGTCCGTTCAGACCCTTTCGAGCGAGGGCTTCCGTGAAATCCCACTTACCGCGGGATCATTGGTTTGGTTCACACCCGGTCTGATCCATCGGCTGATCAACCTGGACGGCCGCCTCGAGATCTTTGCCTTGATGGAAAACGCCGGTCTGCCTGAGCATGGCGATTCGGTCTTCACCTTTCCCCTTAAACATCTTCAAAATGAACACTCTTATTTTCAACTTGCATCTCTCGGCGGGCCGCGAGCGGAGATTGCAAACCAGCGAGAGGCAGCAGAACGACGCCGGAATTTAGCTGTCGAAGGGTTCCTCCTACTCCGGGATGAACTGGAGCAGGGAGGATCCTTGCAGGATTTTTATGGCTGGGCGGTGCGCCTAATACGATCGAAAGAACCCACCTGGCGCGCTATTTGGGAAGCGGGGCCGGTCAGCACGATTCGACGTACGAAAGCTTTCCTGGACAATCTTGGTGCCGGTTCCAGCGATTACCTGAATTGGGGAAGAGTGTTCGAAATTCCGGTCGATCCCGAGCGTGAGGAACGTAAGCTGGGAATGTGCGGAACACTTCGGCCATACCTTCCGGAAGGCGAATTGGTGGGTGGCGGGTAGGGACGCCGCGAGGAGCGCATCTTTACGCAATTACCCCGGAACAAACATGAGACGTTTCACTATCAGAATTATCTCTCTTTCAGCTTGTCTGCTGCTCACAGGATCGCTTGTTTACGCCAAGACGCTGACCGTGCTGCTTCTGGCCAACGCCAGTACGCAAGATCTAATCCAGACATTTTTGAAACAGTATAGCCGCGAGCATCCGGGGATTGATTTTAACGTCTCGATAGTTCAATACAGCGCGCTCACCGCAAAAATTAATACGCTAGTCACTGCCGGTGAACCACCGGACATTCTGGAGGTAACCACGGCCTATATTCAGACGTATGCAGAGCAGGCTCTGGATTTGGCGCAGTACACAAATGGAACCGATTTACTAAACCGATATCTCCCGAGCTACCAGGCCTTTATCAGAGCCGGAGATAGAGTGATCGGAATCCCCATCGAAGCCACGGTCAACGGCCTTTTCTATAACAAGGACCTCTTTAGAGAAGCGGGTATTGCTGTACCAACTGATCCCGCTCACGTTTGGACCTGGGCAGAGTTCAAGGACATTCTGCAAAAAGTGATCAAACTACCATCCTGCCGGATTGGAGTCGCCTACGATTGTAGCGTCCAGCGCTGGTCGAACCTTTTGTACCAGGCAAACGGTCGCTGGATTTCTGAAGATGGGAAAGCGATTTTGCCGAATCGTGAGGCGGCTAAACAAGCGCTTAATTACTTTCGGAGTTTGCTTGAGGCAAAACTAGTACCAACTTCTTCGTGGCCCGGCAAGACCGACGGCGGCCCCCTTTTAAAGACCGGAGTTACCGCGCTGATGTGGGCGGGCAATTGGGAATTGAAGACGCTGGTGGAAGGGGGAACCCGATTTCCGTTCGGAACCACTTACTTTCCAAAGGGTGTGATCCGGGCTGCGTGCCCTGGGGGCGAATTCTTGATTGGCTTCAAGAAATCCCCGAATCACGACGACGCGGCGAAGGTATTGCTCTGGTGGGCGGAGCCGCTCACCACGAAAGGTTATCTTGAGAGCCTAGGCGGTTCGCTCTTGAGTCCGATGAAAGATCTGCCAATAAATTACGGAAAGTACGCGGAGTACCTGAAACCGATGCTGGACGATCTGGCGGTTACGCCGCAATGGGTCGCGGAGGACCTGGCCAGACCCGAGTTAAATCTGCTCCAGAATGATCTCCTTGAGCAATTGATCCTCTATTCCACAGGGAGGACGTCGTTGGACGACACAATTTCTCAGATAGATAAACTCGGCTCTCAAGTCCTCGAAAAGAATCGGTCTGTAGCCAAATAGAGAATAATCCATGGCTTCGTCTGATAGTACTGCCTCTGTCCCGGATTTGCCTTCCAAACCTCCGGCGTGGGCGAACGGTTCTCCGTCCGTCCGGCGACCCGCATTTCAGTGGGCGCCCTACCTCTTCTTACTTCCCACTGTAGGCCTCCTGTTTCTGTTCAGCCTGTACCCGATGCTTTATGGCGTTTGGATGTCATTGCGGACTACAGACGTGATCCATGGGACGTCTACGTTTGTTGGGTTAAACAACTACCTGCAGCTATTCCACGACCCGCAATTTGGCCTGAGCGTGCTGAATACCGCTTGGTACACGCTCACCGTAGTCCCACTAATAGTTGCCGGAAGCATAGCCATCGCGGTTTTCCTGCGCGACAGCAGACCAGCGCGGTTGCTGGCACGGGTTGGCTTTTATGTACCGTTTGTTTTGTCACCCGTGGTGGTGGCGACGTCCTGGAAATGGCTTTTGAACGAAGATCTGGGCGTCATCAATGGATTCCTTAAGTGGGCGGGATTGGCAACGATTCCGTGGTTATCATCCGACTTTTCGGCGCGGGTGAGCGTTGTCGTGGCAACGGCATGGAATCTGGTCGGGTTTTATATGCTGATGGTGTTGGCCGGCCTGAGTCAAATCAGTGCGGAGTTTTACGAAGCGGCCAGAATCGAGGGGGCAACCGGCTGGCACCGATTTTGGCATATCACTTTGCCTATGCTCAGGCCGACCATCCTGTTAGTCGTTATTCTGGCGACAATACACGCCACGCAAGCTTTTGAGACGATTTTGCTGCTCACGGACGGCGGACCGGGCGGTGCGACGCGGTTGGTGGTTCAGAATATGTACCAGTCTGCCTTCGGCCGGCTCCAACCTGGCTATGGCGTTGCGCAGGCCGTTGTCCTCCTGCCAGTGATCCTGTTTGTGGCCTGGT
Organism: Verrucomicrobiota bacterium; assembly: GCA_019236035.1. Lineage (GTDB taxonomy): Bacteria > Verrucomicrobiota > Verrucomicrobiia > Chthoniobacterales > JAFAMB01 > JAFAMB01. The sequence goes on from JAFAJU010000567.1 coordinate 3,684, forward strand.
TGCAGATGCGGTTATTCAAACAAGAAGGGGTGATTTAATGCGCGCCGGCAAAGAGAAAAGGAAGGCTCTCGGAAGAGTTGTGCACGATTTCTGTGCAATCGCCGTTTGCCTGGTTTTCCTGGTACCCGTGCTCTGGGCCATCTTTTCCGCCTTCCAACCGCCCAGCTACTTGTTTACATTTCCACCCAACTTCGATCCGCGAAAATTCAGCCTGTCGAACTTTCAGGCAGTTTTTGCGACCGGAGATGTGCCACGATACGCGCTGAATTCGCTGATCGTAGCTACCTCGAGTAGCCTGATCACAGTATTCGCGAGTTCGATGGCCGGGTTCGCGCTGGCGAAATATAGGTTTTTAGGCCGGCAATTTACCTTTTTACTGATCATCAGTGTCTTGTTAGTTCCGCTGCAAGTCCTGATGGTGCCAGTGTTTCTGGTATTGAAAACTCTTGGCTGGATCAATAACCTGATCGGAATCATCATTCCTCCGGCCGCAACGGCGACTGGGACTTTCATGATGCGCCAGTACATTATCGGGATCCCGGACGAATTGCTGGAAGCGGCTCGGATAGATGGAGCATCACACTGGAAGATATATCGCCATATGATCCTACCCTTGTCTGCCCCTGCAATCGGAGCGGTAGGAATTCTAAGCTTTACGTGGCGCTGGAACGATTACCTGTGGCCCCTCATTGTAATTAACAATCAACAGAATTTTACGCTTCAGCTATCACTGGCGAACCTGGTGGGGACTAACACAGTGGAATGGGGGACATTGCTGGCTTATGCAACGCTGGCGATGCTCCCCGTGCTCGTGGTGTTCCTCTCGTTCCAGCGTTATTTTTTGAAGGGATCGCTGAGCGGAAGTGTTAAGGGTTGAGAATCGTATGCAAATGGTGAAACTCGGCATTATTGGAGTCGGCGCGATGGGTACGGTCCATGCGCAAAGTGTCATCGACGGCAATATTCCACGCTGCCAGCTTACCGCTGTGTGTGACCCGAAGGCCGAACGCCTAAGTCGGTTCTCCGCCGCGGAACATTTTCTTTCCGTTGACGAGTTCCTGCGGTCATCCGAGACAGACGCTGTCCTGATTGCCACTCCGCACTACGCTCACACGACGATCGGGGTACAGGCCCTTGAAAGCGGCCGGCACGTGCTTGTTGAAAAACCGATCTCAGTCCACAAATCGGATGCCGAACGTTTAATCGCGGCTCATCGCAATTCCAATCAGGTCTTTGCGGCGATGTTCAACCAGCGTACGGACCCCTTTTTTCAGAGGCTCCGCCGGTTGGTGCGGTCTGGTGAACTCGGTCTGATCAGGCGTGTGAATTGGACGATTACTAACTGGTTCCGTACGGAAGCATACTATCAATCAAGCGACTGGCGAGCGACCTGGGCAGGCGAGGGAGGGGGCGTTTTACTCAACCAGTGTCCGCACAATCTGGATTTATATCAATGGATCTTTGGAATGCCTGCGGCCGTCCGAGCGTTTTGCCACTTTGGCCGGTACCACGACGTTGAAGTCGAGGACGACGTCACCGCGTACCTCGAATATCCGGACGGTATGACCGCTGTCATAATCGCTTCTACCGGAGAGGCGCCAGGCAGTAACCGTCTCGAAGTGGCCGGCGAACGCGGCAAAGTCGTGATTGAAAACGATCAGTTCCTCTTTACGCGAAACGAAATCCCCATGGGTGAATTCTCAAAAACGGACCCTGGCCGGTTCTCCGCGCCCGCGACTTGGGATGTCCGCATACCGATAGAAGGGCATGGACCTCAACATAACGGCATTCTGGCGAACTTCGTGGCTGCCATACTCGACGGGGCAACGTTAATTGCACCGGCCCGAGAAGGTATTTGTTCCTTGGAACTGGCAAACTCGTTTCTACTTTCGAGTTTGGAAAATCGCTCAGTTCAGCTTCCTATCGATTCAACCTTGTTCGAGCAACATCTCAAAAGGCTGATCGAATCATCCGGCCGGCAGAAGCCAAAAGTTGTCAGGGAGGCATTTGACGATATGGCCAACTCTTTTCGCTAGCGCCGGAGGGATCGCTCCCGCGTGTCCGTTGTGACACGGGCGTCCCGCCCGTGCGTCGACGAAGATCACGGGGGCGCTCGTGCCACCCACCATCAAACAAAAACACATCCCTAGATTATGAGTGAAACAGGTTACAATTACGCTCCGAAAGGCAGGCCCGAGCCCGTCTGCCAACCGGGTGACTTTGCATTTGCGGCTGTGGCCCTCGATCACGGCCACATCAACGGCCAGTGTAACGGGTTGGTTGAGGCAGGTGGAGAACTACGCTGGGTCTTCGATCCCGATCCGCTCAAGGTGGAAGCCTTCCGGAAAATATTCCCGCAAGCCAAAGTTGCTAAGTCACTTGAGGAGATCTTACTCGATTCTGAAATTCAGCTGATCGCTGCGGCGGCAGTTCCTTCGGAGAGAGGGCCTCTCGGTACGCAAGTCATGCAAGCGGCCAAACATTACTTTACGGACAAAACCCCATTCACTGAGTTGGGGCAACTGGCCGAGGCAAGGCGGGTTGCGGCCGAAACGGGTAAAAAATACATGGTTTACTATAGCGAACGCTTGCACGTCGAATGCGCGGTTTTCGCTGGCGACTTAATTGAACAAGGGGCGATCGGGCGGGTGGTGCAAGTACTGGGACTGGGGCCGCACCGCCTCAGCGCCAAAGCAAGGCCGGCCTGGTTTTTCGAACGGGCGAAGTATGGGGGAATATTGTGTGACATCGGCAGCCATCAGATCGAACAATTCCTTTTCTATTCAGGAGCCTCCGACGCAACCGTCACTTCGGCGCGCGTGGCCAACTACGCGAATAGAGAGTACCCGGAGCTTGAAGACTTTGGTGACGCTTCGCTACTGGCAGACAACGGAGCGACTTCCTATTTTCGGGTGGATTGGCTGACGCCGGATGGCCTGCGTACCTGGGGCGACGGCCGTACGATTATTCTAGGGACGGAGGGTTATATCGAGATGCGAAAATACATCGACATCACGCGTGAGGGGGGCGGTGACCAGCTGTTTTTGGTGAACCGGCATGGCGAGCAACATTTCGCGCTCGGAGGCAAGGTGGGCTTTCCCTTCTTTGGCCGGCTAATTCTTGATTGCCTCAATGGAACGGAGGCAGCCATGAGCCAGGCGCATGCGTTCAAGGCGGCGGAGCTTTGTCTCAAGGCTCAGGCCGCTGCCCAGCGGATTGGATAGGGTTTGTCGCATCCCGCACCGTTGACTCTTATCTTATGACAGCGTTATTTGCTGCGCATGACAGAATCCGTCTGGAACGGGATCAGACGGCCTGCTTCTCGGCAGACAAATGAAGGAAGTCCTCTATTACCTCTACGAACGCCGACTGCTTCGGCAAATGCGCAGCGGTCCGATGCCGGCGCATATCGGCATCATCCTCGACGGCAACCGAAGGTATGGGCAGCGACACGGCCTCACCGATCCACATTTGATCTACAGCCTTGGAGCGCGCAAGCTCGATGAGGTACTCGATTGGTGCGGCCAACTCGCCATTCCGGCCGTCACGCTTTGGGTTTTCTCCACCGAGAATTTCGAGCGGCCGACGGAACAGGTCTCCGGCATCCTGGCCGCGATCGAAGCAAAAATGCGATCACTTGCCAATGATCCGCAGATCCATCGCCAGCGGGTCCGAGTGCAGGCAATTGGCAAGCTGAAACTGCTGCCCGCTTCGACGCTGGCAGCGATCTGCGTGGCTCGCGAGGCGACGGCTGGCTACAATGGCATGGTCCTTACTATTGCCGTCGCCTATGGAGGACGCGAGGAGATCGCGGATGCGGTCCAAGCCTTGCTCTATGAGGAGATGCGTAAGGACGCAACGCTAGCCGATGCCATCGAGCGGATCACACCGGCAGCGATTAGTCGGCACTTGTATATGGCGGGCTCGCCTGATCCGGACCTGATCATTCGGACCAGTGGAGAGATTCGACTGTCTGGCTTCCTGCTGTGGCAGAGCGTACATAGCGAATTCTATTTCTCGGATGTCTTTTGGCCGGCCTTCCGGAAGATAGACTTCCTGCGCGCGGTCCGAGCGTACCAACAGCGTAAACGACGATTTGGACGATAAAGAAGCACGAGCACGATTCCCTCCTATGCAATCCGATAGTTGGCCAGATATTCATCTATTCGGCCGAGCTGGCGGCTAGCGTTTGCGCAAGCCTCATCAGCCCCGGTCAATCGGCCAGATCGCCCCATGCGCTCGAGTTCCCGAAGTGGTGGTAAAATTGCTGTCATTCCACAATTGGCACTCGAGCCGACACATTTGTGCGCCAGATGTTCGACCTCTTTCGCAGCACCCGACCGGATTGCGGCGCCCAGTTCCTTGATCAGTTGATGCGACTGCCGCAAATAAAGTTCGATCAATTCGCGGAGTCGTTCGGGACCGTCGCTCACCTCGATTAGACGCTCCATATCAACCGGGGCGCCCTCCGGTCTCTTAGGCACAACGCTAGTTTCTTCTCCCGGATGAACAGGGTCGATAGCCCGTTCGCCAGGGTGAATTGCCTGAGCGGTTGTTGACTGGCGTAGATGTTCAGCGCCGTTCCACCGTTCCAAGACCGCCTGCAGTTCCTGCACTCGAATTGGCTTGCTGAGATAGTCATCCATCCCAGCCGCAAGACACTTTTCGCGATCGCCCTGCATGGCGTTTGCCGTGATCGCAATGATGTGAACCGGACATCTGCGGTTAGTGCCCAGATCCGAGCAGCGCTCCCGCGTTCGTATCGCGCGGGTCGCCTCGTACCCGTCCATTCCCGGCATTTGGCAATCCATGAGAATGACGTCGTAAGGAATGGATCGCAGCGCCTCGAGAACCTCCAAACCATTCGCGACAGCATCCGCGCTGTAGCCAAGCTTTCGTAGTTGGCCGAGGGCAACGCGTTGGTTGGTGTAGTTATCCTCCGCTAACAGAATCCGGGCCTTCTCGGGTTGCCCATCGAGCGGTTGCGAGTCTGCCGCAGAGACGGATAGAATCGGCTCTGAAACCGCGTTGCGGACCGTGGATTTACCCATGGCATTGACCAGACAATCGAAGAGTCGCGATTGCTTCACCGGTTTGACGAGGTAGCTGTCGATATGGGCCAGTTTCAAGTCCTCCGTGCTGCATGCTTGCCCAAGAGAAGTCAACACTACCAGGCGGGTACCGGCGATGGCCGGGTCGTTCTTGATGGCTCGGGCAAGAGTCAAGCCGTCCATACCAGGCATCTGGACATCCAATAGCGCGAGGTCGAATGGTTTGCCCTCCTGGGCCGCTGCTCGCAATTTCTGTAAGGCTTCGGGTCCGCTGGCGGCGCTGGTCGGGTGCATGTTCCAGGAAAGGATCTGATGGTACAGAATTTGGCGATTGGTCGCGTTGTCATCCACCACCAGCACTCTCACTGCAAACAGATCTGGATCGTAGGTCTCCCTTGCGCTCATGGCCTGTTTTTCGAGCCGGACGGTAAACCAAAAAGTGGAACCTGCTCCCAGCTTGCTTTGCACGCCGATTTCACCTTGCATCATCTCCACGAGCCGTTTTGAGATCGCCAGCCCCAGGCCGCTGCCGCCATATCTGCGCGTGGTTGAACAATCAGCCTGACTGAACGCTTCAAAGAGCCGCGCTTGCGCATCGGGCCCAATTCCAATCCCGGTGTCGTGCACATAAAACTTCAGCACTGCGTGGGTTGCTGATTCGCTCTCTTTGCTGACCCAGATGACGACCTCCCCCGAATCTGTGAACTTGATGGCGTTGCCGACAAGATTGGTGAGAATTTGCCGTAAACGTCCGGGATCTCCACGCAACCGGGTGGGGATGTCTCTCGGGACGGAACTTACCAATTCAATCTCCTTACTGGAGGCGCGTGCAGCCAGGATGTCCAGCGTGCCTTCGATCGTGTTGATCAAGTCAAAGTCGAGGACTTCAATGGTCATTTTGCCTGCCTCAATTTTGGAAAAGTCTAGAATGTCATTGATGATCGTCAGAAGCGTTTGCGCGCTGGCACGAATAGTTTCGGCGAATTCGCGTTGCTGTGGGGTCAGGTCGCCATCTAGCAACAAGCCGGTCATCCCAAGGACGCCGTTCATCGGTGTTCGGATTTCATGGCTCATCTTGGCGAGGAACTCGCTTTTGGCGTGAGCCGCCTCTTCAGCGGCTTCCTTAGCCTGCTTAAGGCTCTCTTCCGCATGCTTGGCAACGGTCACGTCCCAGAACATGCCTTGGGTCGCGATGACCTGACCGCTCTGGTCGAGAACCGCCAGCTTGATAATGCGATTCCAACGCTGCTCCCCATTCGGATTGAGCCAGACCTCGTCCGTTTCAAACGGCTGGCGCGTTTTCATCAAGACTTTATCAATGTCCCGGTACTGCTGCGCCAGCTCCGGAGGATCAATGTCGAAATTGGTCTTGCCAATAATTTCGGAGCGCGGCCGCGCTTTGTAATCGCAGAATCGCTTGTTCGCAAAGATGAATCGGCCTTCGGTGTCCTTTCGGTAAATGTAGACCGGAAGATTTTCTACGAGCGACTGGAGAAAGGTTTCCGAGGTTGCCAGCGCTGCCGCAAGGCGTTCGAGCTCCCGGTTTGCGGCCTGTTGTTCCTGCATTAACCGTTGAGCCGTCTGCCGCCCAGATTCTGCTTCTGCTTTCGCCAGCTCAATGGCAACGACCTGGCCTCCGATTGCGCGAGAGATCAACCAGGCAAGAAGCAAAAGCAACACTAAACAGCCGGCCCCGAAAACCAGCATCTGCTGCCAGTCGCCGGCAAGGGTCTGCTCCATCTGCATGGTCAGTGCCTGGGAGCGGATCTGTGCTGATTCCGCGAACGCGGCTACGGCAGTGTCGATCTCATGTGAAACTGAGGTCAGCCCGTCCTCGAGTTTTTCCCGCTCACGTTCTAGCAGGATAGCGTCCCGCAAGAGAGTGTAAAGGCCGCCGCTCCCTACTACGACGCTTTGATTCTGCTGGTCCAAGGTAAATCCCTTGCCGAAGAGGGCTGTCTTCAAGTCCTCCACCAAGTCAAATTGATAGGTTAGACGATCGAGGACCGGCTTAAGCTTGTTGTCCTTCAGGTCGGCAAGATTGTCGGCGTTCTTTTCGCCGTTAAGCAATTCGACCGTACGCGCCAGCTCAGCCAGATCGGTCTTGTATTCACTAAGTCCTTGACTCAGTCTTTGCGCTTGCTCGCTGAGAATCTGTTGCGCCAGGCCCGCAGCTTCTTCTCCTTGGGCCGCCCGCCAGCGTTTGAATTGGATGGCCTCCTGCAACCGCTGCTGCCCGTCACGCAATTCGGTTTCGTTGCGCAATGCAGCGAGGTAGTCGCGAACCTGGGTCCGCTGCCGGTTCAAATTCTGCAGAGCGACATCGTATTGGGCCCGCCAACCCAAGGCTTGTTCTTTCAGCGCCGCCAGGCTATTAGCCAGCGAGTCCAGTCGATTGAGCGCCGACAAAGCTGATGGATCGTCGGTCGATTGCGATAGTTGGTGCGCGGTCTGCGCCAGGCTGGTCACAGCGCCGGATGTTTCGTTAGAGGGCGTGTTCTCATCCAGCGCTGCTTGAATTTCTCTCCGAGCTGCTCCGGCACGCTGAAGGATTTCGCGGCTCGCTTGATGCAGAACTTCTTGCTGCTCTTGGAGCCGCATACGACTGGTACGAATCGACTGGAGCTGCAAGCCGTTTTGGCCGATCACCACCGCAATCATCACTAGGCCAAGAGCCCCGAGTAACCGCACCATCCAATAAATTCGTTGCGCCCCTTCTGTCCGTCTCATCGTAGTGCTTCCCCCTTGGACAGAGCCGTGATATCGGACCAATCGAACGGCACGAACCGGCCCCCTTTCAATATCGTGGGCCAGACTCGATGGCTCGCCTGGTGCTCCGTGCGACTCAAATAGAGCGAATCCCCGAGACCGATATCAAAATTGCCCAGGCCCTCCAGCGCATCGACGATCGCTTCGCGCGTCGGTGGTCCCTGAATTTTTGCCAGAGCGAGCGTCAAGATCCGGGCGGCAATGTATCCTTCCAAATCCCCAAAACCGGCTGATGCCAACGGATCGATGACCTTGAGATCAGCTTGGTACTCGCGAACGATTGGAACGCTATCGTCCGCCGGATTCGGAACGACCTGGGTGACGATGACCTGAGCGTCGGTCCGGCCTAGCGACTCGGCGAGCGAGCTGCTTCCCACGAACGAGACATTCAGGAACAACGGGTTGAGATCTGCATTGCGACAGAGTTTGATAAACTTAGCGCACGGCGCGTAGGCGCCAATCATGAGGATTGCGCGTGGAGGCTTTTCCGCCATCAATACCTTGGCGACCGCGCTTTCTACAGCGAGCGTGTTCCGCTCATAACCGACATGCAGGATTTTGGCCAGATCCTTTAAACCATGACGCTGCAATGCGGCGATGCCCAACGCGAAGCCGGCATCCCCGTAACTGTCTCTTTGCGTGAAAAACGCGATCTCCTCCGGTCGCAATCCCGCAATACGAATGAGCGCGTCGAGCATTGCGGCCGTCTCCTCCGCATAGCCTGCGCGGAAGTTAATGACGTAGCGGTCGGGAGGATTTTGGCGTAGAACGGGACCACCCGAGAATGGGGCGAAAAGCAGCGTCTTTTGTTCGTTGACCAACGGAACGGCGACTATCGCAGGCGGGGTACCGACGTTGCCGATGACGGCGAGAACATGCTCCTTTTCAATCAGTTG
>JAFAJU010000001.1 GCA_019236035.1 Verrucomicrobiota bacterium
GTACCGTCAGGTGCGGGTCTACCGTGAGCACCATGACTTTGCGGATCAACGGCAATTGAAAGTCACGATAATCCAAACCAGCGTTACCTCTTATGTCATAGGTCTCGCGTTCTTTTTCTATCGTGACCGACATTCGAATCTCCTTGCTGACACCGTTTAATGAGAATTCGCCGCGTGCACTGAACTGCGATCCGTCTTGTTTCCAGCCGGTCAGGTGAAATGAGGCTTGCGGATTGGATGTGTATGCTAACCACTTTAACATATCGCTATCTCGTCCTTTGTCGCCGGTATTCAGGTCTTTGAAATCAAAAGTCAGATCGACCTTGGTCGGCACATTTGTTTTTGGATCGAAGGCAATGCTTAGCTCGTATCTTTCGAGTGTGCCGGAAAAGTCATGGAGCGTGCTTTTGACTTGGACTTCGATTTTGCTCTTTTGCCGATCAATCTGTAGCGTGGCTGCCGGCGCGGAATTCACCAGGGCAAATAGCAGCAACAAAATAACAGGGGTCGGGAAAGGATTCATGCGCCCAATTGTAGCATAGGCTTCCAGCCTGTAGTCACCGGGGGCGGCCCACGCCCGACAGGCGGGGACGCCTATGCTACCATGCTTTCAGCTAAGAATCTCGAAAGCCCTTTTCAGATTATTCGGTCTGAATATCAGCAGCCCTTTTTCCGCCGTGGGCGCTGTGGCCAGGTAAGCGTATTCGATGTTCACGTTCTCTGCCGCGAGCCTTTTCGCTATATTCGATAACGTTCCAGGCCTGTTATCGTGTTCCAGCATCAGGACTTCGTTTTCCACCACAAGGGTGCCGTGCTCTTCAAAAATGGCCAACGCCTTTGTGTGGTCACTGACGACCATGCGAACGACCGCATGATCGACTGTGTCAGAGATCGTCAAGCCGAAGATATTGATATTCTCGGCTGCCAACGCATCGCAAACAGCGGCGAGCGTCCCCGGTTTATTCGCTAGGAACAACGCGAGTTGGGTCGCAATTTCCATATTCTAACTCTTCGTTACCGAGGTCTTCTCTGCCGAAGGAGCCACAACCAAGGCAGGTTTCGGGACGGTCGGGATATTGATCGGACGTATCTTCCAGAACTTTGGTTCATACCGGTGCCAATCTCCCAGGATCTCTTTGGCCCGGTCACTCTCGGTCCGCTCGAGGTGTTTGTAGATCAGCTTCTTAACCGTGACGACATCTGCCTCGGCTGCCAGCCGCTCATGCGTGACTAGCTCCGGATTCAAGCGCACCGGGAACGATTCGTCCAGATCCAACACGTAGGCAACTCCTCCCGTCATGCCGGCACCGAAGTTTTTGCCGGTCCCGCCGAGCACTAGCAGGACACCGCCGGTCATGTACTCGCAGCCGTGATCGCCGACGCCCTCAATGACCGCAGTCACTCCCGAGTTTCGCACCCCAAAACGCTCTCCCGCCCGGCCGGCTCCAAAGAATTCGCCGCCGGTCCCTCCATACAGACAGGTGTTCCCGACGATCGAGTTTTCATGCGCGACATACTTCCGGTTTGCGGGTGGTCTAACCACAATTTCGCCACCGCTCATACCCTTGCCCACATAATCGTTCGCTTCACCGGTCAGCGTTATCTTGACGCCCGGACTCAAAAATGCTCCCAGGCTTTGCCCCGCGCTCCCGCGAAGCTCCAGTTCGATTGTTCCTTCAGGCAGACCTTGCTCGCCCCAGAGATAGCCGATCTCGCCCGAAAGTTTCGTCCCAACCGCGCGGTTCGTGTTTTTGACTCGGTAAGAGAGCGTGATCGGCAGCTGGTCGTTCACCGCCTCGCGAGCGTCTTGCAGGATGGAGTCGTCGAGTCGTCGGCCCAACGGGGGATCGTTACGCTCCCAGGTGTTGTGCCGCGGTTGGGAATCATCATCCCTCGCAACGTTTACCAGCAACCGGCTGAGGTTAATCTTGTTCGCCTTCGGGTGGTTCGGGATTTGCCGCTGTCTCAGATATTCGACTCGGCCGACCAGATCGGTAAAGCTCGACAAACCCATCTGAGCCATGATCTCCCGCACTTCGTGGGCCACACCATTGAAGAAGTTCACCACGTATTCGGGCTTCCCCTTGAACTTTGCGCGCAGGCGTTCGTCTTGAGTCGCAACCCCCACCGGACATGTGTTGAGATGGCACTGCCGAACATAAACGCAGCCGGAGGCAATGAGCGCAGTCGTTCCGAAGTTAAATTCCTCGGCCCCCAGGAGCGCCGCGAAAACAATATCCTCGCCCGTTCTCAGGCCGCCATCGGTGCGCAGAATAATGCGGTTTCGCAAGCCGTTCAGCATTAAAACCTGATGCGCCTCTGCAATTCCCAGCTCCCAGGCGCTTCCGGCGTTCTTAATGGAACTCAACGGCGAAGCGCCCGTTCCTCCATCATGACCGCTGATCAGGATTACGTCGGCATGAGCCTTGGCAACCCCGGCGGCGATCGTACCGACGCCGGCTGCCGCGACCAGTTTGACGCAGATTTTGGCCCGCGGATTGACCTGTTTCAGATCATAGATTAACTGCGCCAAGTCCTCGATTGAATAGATATCATGGTGCGGCGGTGGCGAAATCAGTGCCACTCCGGGAGTGCTTTTTCGAAGCCGCGCGATCAATTCGGTGACCTTATGCCCAGGTAACTGTCCGCCTTCTCCGGGCTTGGCGCCTTGGGCCATCTTAATCTCGATCTCTTTGGAGGCCGCCAGATAAGCCGCGGTGACCCCAAAACGACCGGCAGCGATTTGCTTGATGGCGCTGTTTGGCCAATCGCCGTTTTTACGGCGATGAAAGCGTTCCGGGTCCTCGCCGCCCTCACCCGAGTTGGATTTCCCGCCGATCCGGTTCATCGCAATAGCGAGGCATTCGTGTGCTTCCGGACTTAGTGCGCCCAGCGACATCCCAGCTGTGGTGAATCGGCGCCGGATCTCTTCGATCGGTTCAACCTCATCGATCGCGATCGATTCTTTACCCGTCGGAATTCGTTCCAGAAGATCCCGCAGCGTGTTTGGGCGAACCGCTCTAGTCGCTTCAACGTATGCCTTGTAGTCTTCCGGCTTATTCGACTTAACGAAAGCATGGAAGCTCTTGATGACCGGGGGAGTAATGGCATGCAGCTCACCCTGACGCCGGAACCGGTAATAGCCGGGATCGCTCAATTCGAGCGTCCCTTGCTCTTCGGGCACTGGCCTGGAGTATGCCAGCCGGTGCCGTGTCAGAGTCTCTGTGGCGATTTCGCGGAAGCCGATTCCTTCGATCTTGGAAGCCGTCCCGGTAAAACATTTCTCGATCAGTTCCGAGCCGATACCGATTGCTTCAAAAATCTGGGCGCCTCGGTAGCTGTCGATGACCGAGATTCCCATCTTCGACATGATCTTCAGCAATCCCTTTTCGATTGCCACCTTGTAGGTGCGTATCATCTTTTCGTAGGTCGCGGCCTCCCCAAGTTGACCCTTCTCGAGCAGCTCTCGAACGGTTGCGTAAGCGATATAGGGACAGACCGCGCTCGCACCGTATCCGATTAGGCACGCGATCTGATGGACGTCGCGACCCTCCCCGGTTTCGCAAATGATGCTGCATTTCATGCGCTTTCCGGTCCGGGTGAGATGATGATGAACGGCTCCGGTGGCCAACAGCATCGGAATGGCTATGTGTTCGTGATCAACTCCTCGATCAGACAAAATGATTAGTCGCGCTGAATCATCAATTGCGCTTTCGGCCTCCAGCGAGATCCGATTCAGCGCTCGTTCCATTCCCTGTTCACCTTCTTCGACTCGCCACAGCACCGAAATCGTTACCGATTTGTGCTCCGGATCCTGGATTGACCTGAGAGCCTCAAGTTCATGTTCCAACAACACCGGCGACTCCGAGTGCACCAGCTTCGCATGTTCGGGTGTCTCCCCGAACAGGTTCCGGCGCCATCCCAGGATTGTTGCCAATGACATCACCAGCTTTTCCCGGATCGGATCAATCGGCGGGTTGGTCACCTGTGCGAAAAGCTGTTTGAAGTAGGTATAAAGAAGTCTGGGCTGAAGAGACAGGATAGCGAGCGGAATGTCGTCACCCATCGAGCCGACGGCTTCCTGACCGTCTTTCACCATCGGCTTCAGGACCATATCGAGTTCTTCTGTCGAGTACCCGAACGCGATCTGGCGCTGGGTCAGACTCAGAATATCGATCTCTTCCGCAGGTTCGGCTATCGTCTGCCCGGCAATTCTCTGCAAACGGAGCAGGTGTGTATTGACCCATTCGAGATACGGCTTCTTCGTCGAAAGCTGCCTTTTTATTTCGGCATCCCGCAACAGTTTGCCTGCGCGAGTATCAACAGCAATCATCTCACCTGGCGCCAGTCGTCCCTTCTCGATGACTTTCGCATCATCGGTCTCGTTGCAGCCGGCCTCAGAAGCAAGACTCACCAAGCCATCCTCGGTTATCTTGTACCGTGCCGGCCGGAGCCCATTTCGGTCGAGACAAGCGGCGACTACGATTCCGTTGCTGAATACAAGTCCCGCCGGCCCGTCCCACGGTTCGTTGAAACAGCGGTGATACTCGTAAAACGCTTTCAGTTCCGGAGCCATCTTCTCGTCGGTCCGCCACGCCGGCGGCACCAGCATGGTCATCGCATGCAAAATGTCCCGCCCCGACATCATGAGGGCTTCGATCGCGTTATCCAGACTCGCCGAATCCGATCCTCCGCGTTGTATGATCGGCTTTAGCAGGTCGACGTCCTCGCCCCATGTATCAGCCATCAACTCGGGCTCGCGCGCACGCATCGAGTTGCGGTTGCCCTGGATCGTGTTGATTTCTCCGTTGTGCGCAATGACGCGGAACGGTTGGCTCAGAGGCCAAGTCGGAAATGTATTCGTGCTGTACCGTTCGTGGTAAAGACAGATGGCAGTTTCATACTCTGGATTGGCAAGATCCCGATAGAACTTTTCCGCCGATACCGCGGTTAACAGACCCTTGTAAACGATCACTCGATGCGAAAACGAGGTGATGTAGAAGTTCTTAATGTTATCAAGTTGTGCGCGCTTTTCTATCTCGTTTCGGGCGAGGTACAGGCGTCGCTCGTATTCGTCGTCACTCATCCCCGCAGTCCGCCCAATAAGCACCTGCTCGATGCGTGGCATGGTTAGCTGCGCTTTCTCGCCCAGCACGAGTATGTTCAAGGGTACCTCCCGCCAGCCGAACTGGAACAGGCCCCGATGCTCTAAAACTTCCTCGATGATAGCTTTCGTTCGCGCCTGTGCGTAGGCGTTGTCGTGAGGTAAGAACACAAAGCCGATGCCGAGATCCGTGTCGTTGTAGAGTGTATGCCCGAGTTTCGCGACCTCTTTGCGGAAGAGCTTGTACGGGATCTGCGTCATAACCCCAGAGCCGTCTCCCGTTTTTGCGTCGGCATCCATTGCGCCCCGGTGTGCCATATTGCATACCGCGGTGAGCCCGTAGCGCAGCACGCGGTTGGATCGTTCGCCGTTTATCGCAGCTACAAATCCTACCCCGCACGAATCGTGCTCTTCTTCCGGCCTGTACAACGAATCCGGAAGCTCCTGGAGTACCTGCGTGATTGCGTCATTCATGGGTCAAACTTGCTGACATTAAGACTTCAAATGGGTGTTTCAAGACCAAAATCTATAAAATCCCGACAAAATTTTGTCGCCCAAAACAACTCTTTCGAATAATTTATGCCCTCTGGAATTCGGAATAGATACTGAAGGGGTCAATTCGCGAGGATTGTGCCTGTTTCCTTTCCCAGCCGTGCTGGGCATACTGCCATGAGAATTTTAGATGAGCAAGAAAAGGCGATCGTTCGTCGACTGATTCGTGATCCGCGTGAATCGGATAACGGAGTGGGAGAACTAACTGGGGTTAACGTTCGGACTGTTAGCCGGAAACGGCAGCGTCTCGAGCAGGAGGGTATTCTGTCGTATTACGCCAATGTCGACCTTTCTGCCAATGGCGCTCAGCAGTTTACCGCGCGACATCTTTATATCATCAAGTTCAGCGTAGGAATCACCTATAACCAACTGGTTGACGATATCAAAATGGAGCCGAGCAAGACCGTTTTCACTGAAAGAGTTTTCGAGAGTCACATCGCCGAAATAGACGGCAAAGTCGCTCTGTTACTCTACATCGACGGCGACAGCGATGTCGATATTGTGCAGCGAATGCACGAAGAATTGATCCCGAACCTTTTGGAGAATCACGGTAAAGATTCGATCGAAGAAGTCTCGACAATCCGCTTTCTATCGCCTGTGCGCGTGATGCGAAACTACCTGCCTCTGGTGAACATGAAAAACGGCCTCATGAAATCCGATTGGCCCGATGAGGCGCTTTTTGTGGGGCGCTGAAGCTATCGTTTCTAGTTTCTCGTTTTTCGTGGGAGACGGGCGCAGTGAAGTGTCGACAACGTCCGGCTCCTGAGAGACCAGGGACGGAAACACGCTCCGTAGGAGCGAAATCTTTATAGTCACGCCATCCGCCGCATAGAGGGGCAGCTCCGTAGGAGCGAAATCTAATCGGGCTCCACGGGTTTGAAAATGTATCGTTGGTCGTGCGGCACGTTGAATCGTTTCAACAGCTCGATGTATTCTTCGTTGAAGCTCTTGCGCCGATGATGCGCTTGCTGATTTTGAACGTACCTGATGACCGTATTGAGTTGTGAATGGGAATAGGAAAACGCGCCGAAACCTTCCTGCCAGGAAAATCTGCCCGCAACCCAGCGTCGATCATTGATGAATCCGGATGATCCCGCCTTTATGTTGCGAACCAAATCAGAGAGTGCGACGTTTGGCCTCTGACCGATAAGGATGTGGAAATGATCCGGCATGTTGTTGATAGCGATTAGCTTTTGGCCTTGTCTAGAGATGATGCCGGTCATGTACTTTTGCAGCTCATCGTTGTATTCGCGCCGAAGCAGGTTCTGCCGGCCTTGAACAGCAAAAACGATATGGATGTAAATCTGTGTGTAGGTGTTGGCCATGATATGCCGCTCCTACGGAGCTCACCGCAATCTGGGGAACGGTTACTATAAAGATTTTGCTCCTACGGAGCAGCGTCCCGATCTTCCAAATGCCCAAACTCCAGGCCAAGCCTAAAGGCCTGGGCCACAATCTTTGCCCGCTTCGCGCTAAATCCGACGGCTCTGGGCTGAGATATTGTCCTCAAAATCTTCAAATGAACGAATCAATTTAATAAAACGTTTCTATGACTATGTTTTAAGATTTCCTGATCATCAGAGCAAGCTCTTTTTAACGTCGCATCGCTCCTCCAGAAACAAGATACCCAAAACCCAAAACCGCCTCACCCGACCGCCTCAGTCCGCGGATAGCTTCCCAATACCTTCACGAACGTGCAGTGTTTCTCTAACTCCGTGATGGCATTCTTCACCAGCTCGTCCTCGCAGTGGCCTTCGATATCAACGAAAAAGAAGTATTCCCAGTTCTTGCGTTTCGAAGGTCGGCTCTCGATCTTGCTCATGCTCAACTTCAGCCGGTTGAATGGCTCGATCGCGGAGTACAAGGCGCCTACCCGATCCTGTACACAGAACATCAGAGAAGTTTTGTCTTTGCCGGTCGGCGGACAGCTCGCGTGAGAAATGACCAGAAAACGAGTGGTGTTATTCGGACTGTCCTGGATCGATCGCTCGAGAATCTCCAGCCCATACACCTCCGCGGCCATGGCGCCTGCCAGGGCCGCTGTCCCCGGTTCGCGCGAAGCCAACTCAGCCGCTTTCGTGGTACTCGAGACTTCAATC
>JAFAJU010000167.1 GCA_019236035.1 Verrucomicrobiota bacterium
CCGGTGATCTATGAAGTTGCGCACGAAAACGGCATCCGGCCGGAGCGCCCCATGGCCATCGCGACAATCGCCTCACAGCAGGCAATCACGGCGAGTCCTGTTTCCGCGGCAACGGCGGCGATGATCGGCTTGCTCGCGACGCATCACATCGGGCTGGTGCAGATCCTCACCATTTGCGTGCCATCCACACTCATCGCGGTGTTCCTCGCATCGCTGGTACAGCTCCGCATCGGCAAAGAACTGAAAGACGATCCCGAGTATCAAAAGCGGCTGGCATCGGGCGAGGTGGAGTGGGCCGCTGGAAAATCCGGATACCTCTTTGATCCACAGAGGGCGAGCGAGTCTCGGTCATGTGACATCATGGTTTTCAGTTACGCCGTCCAGGAGAACTTGATGGCGCTCACCAGACTATTCCTACCTTAGAGTCAAATGGGCGAACGGTATTCGGCTGAGGCTCGACGACTGATCGTGCAACCAGTGTTGATTGCGAACCTCGTGACCACAATCAAAGGGAGTGAATAGCGATGATGTCTCTTGCCGTCTTCATCTTGCTGTTCTTCTTCTATAGCCTTGTCTCGCGAAGACTGGAGCAGACGATCGTCACGGCTCCGATAGTATTTACCGTCGCGGGTATGCTTATGTTTCCTGCCTTGCCGATGATCCTGGGCTTTGGAGTTAATGCGGGCGTGTTGTCCTGGCTTGCTGAAATCGGCCTGGTGCTGCTCCTTTTCACCGATGCGAGCCGCACGGGCCTGACCGTGCTACGCAGCATCGGAACGCTGGCGCTTCGATTGTTGAGCGTCGGCATGCTGCTGACCATCGTGTTTGGCGCAGTCGCCGCGCGGCTCGTGTTTCCAAATCTCTCCAACTGGGAAGCGGGAATCCTGGCTGCCGTCCTCGCTCCGACTGATGCCGGCCTCGGGCAGATCATTGTGAACAGTCCGCGCGTGCCGATGCGCATTCGCCAGGCACTCAATGTGGAAGCCGGCCTCAACGACGGCCTTTGTGTTCCGTTCCTGATGTTCTTCATAGCTCTAGCTGCAGCGAAGACCGAAGGTCGCGCGGCAAGCCTGACGCAGTTCATCGTAGAACAACTCGGCTATGGCGTGCTTGTTGGTGGGGGGATAGGCCTCTTCGGCGGATGGCTGCTGGGTCTTTCGGGGCGCAGAGGATGGATCGCAGAATCGTTCCAACAAATCGCCGTGGTCGCGTTGCCGCTGCTTTGCTTAGTGGTGTCCGAAATGGTCGGCGCAAGCATGTTCATCGCGGCTTTCGGCGGCGGCCTGGCGGTACAGATCGGATTCAAGGAAGCCGGCAAGCACAGCGTTAAGTTTGCGGAGGAATGGGGGCAACTCTTCAACCTCTCCGTGTTTTTCCTTTTTGGCTTGGTAACCGTTCGAGCTTGGCCGCAGTTCAGCTTGGCATTGGTGCTGTATGCAGTTCTCAGCCTGACCGTGGTACGGATGCTGCCGGTGGCGATCGCGCTCATAGGCACGCGTCTGAGCCTAGCCAGCGTTATCTTCATGGGCTGGTTCGGCCCGCGCGGGCTGGCCTCCATCGTTCTAGGGCTGGTTTATCTTGAGCAGGAAGTGCATTTGCCAGGCGAGGCAACGATTCGGCTCGCGTTGATAGCGACAGTGCTACTCAGTATCTTCGCCCATGGGCTCAGCGCAACGCACGGCATCGGTCTTTATGCACGCATGACTGCGTCGCCAAACGCCGCCCAGGAGTTCCCCGGGAGCAAGAATTAGAATGTTAGTAGGAGTTTACGGGGCGCTGTTCTTTACTTTAAGTCATAGACGGTTTACTACCATACCCCGCTCTAAACCATCTGCTTCCTAGGAGTGTACAGCCGCCGGGGGAGCTTCCACGGGTACCGTTTTGGAGGGCTTTTTCCTGAACTCGGCCAAACCCTGTACAAAGACGTAGCAGACCGGGATGAGAAAGATGCCGACAAAGGTCGCGATAGTCATGCCAAACACGACCGCAGTTCCCATGACGCCGCGCGATGCGGCACCGGAACCCTTTGCAAGCATCAAAGGTATGCAACCGAGGATGAACGCAAATGAAGTCATCAGGATCGGGCGAAGGCGTAACTTGGCGCCTTGGAGCGCAGCTTCAACGATCGAATTGCCTTCCTCGCGTTTGAGCTTGGCGAACTCTACAATCAGGATCGCGTTCTTTGCTGCCAGGGCAATCAGCATGACCAAGCCGATCTGAGCGTAGACATTGTTATCGAAATTGCGCGACACCAGGCCGACGAAGGTTCCCAGCACGACAAGCGGCGTGCAGAGCAGAACCGCCAACGGCAATGCCCAGCTCTCATATTGCGCTGCGAGCAGTAGAAACACGAACAAAATGGCCATGCCGAAGATCAGGCCGGCTTCGCCTTCGGATTTCTTCTGCTGAAGCGTGAGGCCCGACCATTCGTAGCCGAACTCACGAGGCATGCCCTTGGCGACTTCTTCTATCGCGCTGAGCGCCTGTGCCGAGCTGTAGCCCGGTGCAGGCGCGCCCATGATCTCGGCGGCTAAATACAGGTTGAAGCGTGAAAGGAAATTTGGTCCCGAAATTTGCCGGACGTCCACCAACGTGTCGAGGGGTACCATCTTACCATCCTGGTTGCGGACGTAGAATCTGCCGATCTGGTCGGGCTGGTGCGTAAACTCGGGCTCAGCCTGGAGGAAGACTTTAAACACGCGGCCGAAGCGGACGATGTCGTTCACATAGAGCCCGCTCAGGTAGGCCTGTAGCGTCTCGTAGACACTGTCCACCTTCACGCCGAGGGTGCGCGCCTTTTCGCGGTCCAGCTCCACACTGACCTGAGGCGTGCCCGGTTCGAACGTGGTCGACAGCCGGCCGAGTTCCGGCCGCTTGGCAGCTTCGGCCAAAAATTGCTGCACCTGTGCCGCGAGCTGGTCAACCGATCCACCGGAGCGATTCTGCAGCTGGACTGTGAACCCCGAAACGTTCCCATAGCCAGGCAGCGGCGGCGGACCAAAGGAGATTATCCGTGCTTCGGGAAGCGCTGAGAATTTGCGATTCCACTCGCGCGCGATTGCCGCGGCGTGCAGGTCGGGCGCCTCCCGTTTTTTCCAGTCCTCAAGCCCGACGAAGATCAGCCCCGCGTTCGGCATGTTCAGACTCGTCAGGATGTTATAACCTGAAACCGCGCAGGCTGAACGCACGCCTTTCGTTTCAGCAACGATCCGCTCCACCTTCTTGAGTACCGCGTCGGAGCGCTGGAGCGAGGCACCCTCAGGCAGTTGCACGGAGATAAAGAGCACACCCTTATCCTCATCGGGAATGAAGCCGCCGGGAACCTCTTTCGATAACAGCCAGATTCCGCCCACGACCACCACCAGCAGCAGCATTGAACGCGCTGCTTTGCGAATCAAGAAATTAACCATGGCGCCATAGCCACCGGTTACCCGATCAAATCCGTAATTGAAGGCTCGGAAGAACCATCCCAGCGGGCCGCGAGCCGGGGTTGGCTTTTTGAGAAGGATGGCGCAAAGCGCGGGGCTTAACGTGAGTGCGTTGATCGCCGAGAAAACCACTGCCACCGCGATGGTCAGGGCGAACTGCTGATAAAGCTGGCCCGTGACGCCGCTCATGAAGGCCACGGGCACAAACACAGCGCATAGAACCAGGGCAATCATGATCACTGGCCCGGAGACTTCCTTCATCGCTTGCG
>JAFAJU010000232.1 GCA_019236035.1 Verrucomicrobiota bacterium
ACAATCAGGAATTAAGGACGTAGATTTCTGAACCCTGCGGCCGCTGGAATGCCATCGGTCGTGGGCTGGCGCGGCTTATCCCTAGCAACCGGCTGCCGGGCAGGGATGTGCACTCGCGTGGCCCGTGTATATGGCCGGTAGGGGCGCGCTCCTGCGCGACCGGCGCATACGCGCATCCCGCTGCCACCCGGAGACAAAATTCACTCGTCGACACTCCGCAGAAGGAAGGCTGCGCCAACGCAAGTGACCACAGTCCCGATCGCGAGGAAAAGCAGATCACCAGCGATAGGACTTATATGTGCTCGATGGAGGTTTATGTTCCGAAAGGCTCGGCAAAAATGCGTGAGCGGGAAAAGCTCCGAGCACAAACGCACCGGTCGCGGAAGTTGGTTCAAGGGAGCAAACGCGCCTGACAACAGCATAACCGGCAGAAGGAAGAAAATTGAAAACTGAATTGCCTGGGTTTGAGTTCGCGAAAAAACTGAGATCAATAAACCAAGACCAAGCGAGAATAATAGAAACAAAAAACAGGTCAGCGAGAGCAGCAACGGTTGCTGGAACCGAACCCCGAAATGTAGGTTGCCCACGGCGATTGTACTAGCGATCAAAAACATCGAAATGACGAGGTACGGCAATACCTTGCCTACAACGATTTCCGATTGGCGAAGTGGAGTGACTAGCAATTGGGACAGCGTGCCGACTTCTCTTTCTCGGGTCACTGTGCTCGCAATCAATGTCACCGTGAGTAACTGCAGGATGAGGCCAACGATCCCCGGCATGACATAGTCGATAAACGAGAGCTTTGGATTGTATAACGTCTCGATTTTGACGTCCCATGGGGTCATCATCGAAGCAAATTCGTGCCTGACTCCTTCCGATAGTTGTTTACCAAGATCAATGACTTCGTCCGGTAGATTCTCGATGAGGTCGTCCCGCCGTTTGCTTTGGTAGTCGCCAAGTGTTTCCTGCAGCACTCCCTGGACGGAAGGCGCGGTGTTTGTATCCGTTCCGTCTAGTACAGCACGGATCGAGAGCGGTTCCCCGTCGCTCAATCCCCGACCCCAGCCGCCGGGAATCACTATCGCGGCTTGTACGCCGGCTGGGAAAAGTTCAACCCTGCCATTCGGGTCACCGCTCCATGGTAGCCAATTGAAGGCGTCTTTTGCTTTGATCAGATCCAGGAATTCACGGCTCTCCTTGCTTTGATCCACGTCGAAATACATCGCCGGAATATCGCGGATACTTGAATTCTCGAATGCATGCCCGAAAAGAAACGTAAAAAACGGTGGCAACACTATGATCAGCAGCATCACACGCCTGTCCCGCCAAACGTGAACGAACTCTTTGTAGGCGATTGCCAGAACCGCATTCCAGGAGATCATGATGTGCGCTCAAGCTCCGCCGGTTCTTTCCGGCTCCGATGTTGCCGATAGTACCCCTCAGAATAAGCTTGGAAAACGTCTTCCATATCAGGCTCGGCCCAACTGTACCCCAGAAATTTCAGATGCGGAAAAGGCCAATGGTCTTGCCACGATCTTAGTAACGCGTTTGGATCTTCTACGTGGATCCGCAAATTCCCACTCCGTAGATCGGCTCCGTAAACTCCCTCCAGTTTTCGAAATTCGAACATTGCTGTCATGGCCGGTTCGACCTGAAGCTCGAGAATATGCCCGCTGAGACTCTCCTTGAGGTCTCGCGGCGATCCCCTTGCGATTAGATGCCCTTGATCGATGAACGCTACTGCTGTGCAGCGTTCAGCTTCGTCCATATAGTGAGTTGTCACGAAGATGGTCGTGCCCTGCTGGCTGAATTCGTAAAGCAGATCCCAGATCCGCTGGCGGTGCTTAGGATCCAAGCCGGCGGTTGGTTCATCCAGAAAAAGCAGCGTCGGCTCGTGGATCAGCGCACAGGCCATCGCCAGGAGTTGTTTGTAGCCGCCGGACAATCGCCCGGCTCTTTCTGACTCCCGCAACTCCAGATCCATATCGGCTAGAACTTTGTGTACCCGATCTCTTAATTTGCTGCGTGGGACGCCGTAAGCTCCGCCAAAAAAACGCAGGTTCTCTAGCACCGTCAGGTCCCCATAGAGGCTGAATTTCTGCGGTACGTATCCGAACTTTGACCGGACCCGGAATCGATCCTTCCAAATATCGAGTCCCGCGATTGAACCCGTGCCCCGTGTCGGTTTGGTCAGCCCACAAAGCATACGGATCGTCGTCGTTTTCCCAGCCCCGTTTGCACCCAGAAAGCCGAAGATTTCGCCTCGCCGAACCGACATCGAGATTCTGTTCGTGGCAATTTTCCTGCCAAACCTTTTCGACAGATCCTTAAGAACGATGAGCGGTTCGACCATGTATTTCTAAAAGGATCTGTCCCTGGACTGATCCTTCGGAATCGATACCCCAGAACTACAGGCCAGGTCAAAACATTGCTGAAGGTAGGGATGCGCTCCAGCGCGTCCGGGCGTGCGCGTTTCGCGTCATGTGGACAGGCGTACGCACAGGAGCGCGTCCCTACCATCGGGGTCAAAACGCCGCTGACAGCCCTATGCGGAAATACGGAACCACGTCTTCACTCTTAACTTTGATGCCGTCCGCGACGTGCGCATAATCGAAGCGCCGGTATGGAGTTAAACCTCCTTCGAGATCAAGTGAGGCGTACTTAGATACCTTCCAGGTTAAACCAGCCCCTGCCCGAATTTCATTATATTCAAGGATCGCGCCATTGAGCTGCGGAGAGCCTCGCGAGGTGCCGAACCGCTGATCTACTACGAAGGTGTTTTCGCGCAAGTCAGCGCCTGCAAACAAAGTAATGGTGTCCGACAGGAGGTACCGGAGCTGCGGGCGCGGAGGCATTCCCTCAATCAACCATTTGTCCGAAATCTTCCAGTGGACCCCGAACACCGGAAAAACGGGAGGATCAGCATTCACGTCGACGTAAACGCCGGCCAGGATAATAAGATCCGAACTGACAAAATAGGAGGCCGCAATCTCGAAGGGAACATTGAAATCCCGCGAGGTGATGTCCACGGCGTTGCTATAGATTCCAGGAAGTGCCGCGACCCGTGCAAGAATTGCTGGAGAGACCTGAATATCCGCGCCAACCTCCAGGTATTCAGCCTGCAGCGAGTCCGGCATCGGAGCTCGAGCTTCTGGATAAAAAA
>JAFAJU010000040.1 GCA_019236035.1 Verrucomicrobiota bacterium
TGCTTGAGTATTTCACTTGGGATAAAAAGGTATTGGACAGCTTTGCGGCCGACTATCGCGACCCAAGCAAGAAGATTCCGCAGGAAGTCTTGACACAATTGAAGGCCGCGGACTTGGCTACCAAAGGCTGCTTCTATCGGCGACAACTGTCATTTGGGATATTAGATTTGACTTTGCACGGGGGCCTGACTGCAGAGCAGTTGGCTAATCTTCCCGATTTCAGCAACAAAATACTTGGAGAAGTGTTTTTGCCGCCGGACCCTTCGACGGCGGTGATTGCATCATTCGATCATTTGATGGGGTACGGCGCCGGCTATTACGGTTACGCCTGGGCCGACGCGATTGCAGCGGATATGGCTTCGGTTTTTCAAGCTGCACCGGACGGATTTCTGGATCCAAAAATCGGTCGAAGATTGCGTGACGAAATTTATGCTCAGGGCAACTCCCGGGAGATCACCGTCTCAATTGAAAGGTTCCTGCGGAGGAAACAGTCGATCGATCCATTCCTCAAACACGTTGGGATTCAATAGGGACGCTCTATGAAAAAGCTGATTGTGCTGGTGGCCTTGCTGATTGTCGGCGGCCTAGTCCTGTTTGGTGTCGGGCACACGAACTCCACAAACGGTACTTACAGCCTGACTCTGCAAGAGGCTAACAAGAACAAAATCCTTTTGCTGACCGTCGGCAGCGAGCCCCGCACGCTGGATCCTCAGGAGGCGCAGGGAGTGACGGAACACCATATCATCATGGCGATGATCGAGGGGTTGGTAGCACCGAGCATCGATGATCAATCAAAGGTAGTTCCCGGGATGGCGGATCGCTGGGAACACAACGACGATTACTCGGTTTGGACATTTCACATCGGGGAAAATCGGAAATGGTCCAATGGCGATCCGGTTACGGCTCAGGATTTTGTGTTTTCATATAAACGGATGCTCACCGCGTCTTTCGGAGCGCAGTACTCTGAGAACCTTTTTATATTGAAAGGCGCAGAGGACTATTACCGGGGTAAGATCACCGATTTTGAACAGGTTGGAGTCAAGGCACTCGACGATCATACGCTGCGGATCGAATTAGTCGGTCCGACCCCTTATCTGCTCTCTCTCGTGCAGCATGACTCCTGGCTTCCGGTTAATCCGAAGGCCATTTTAGGTTTCGGGAAGATCGATACGCGCGATAGCAAGTGGACGAGTGCAGCGAATTTTGTTGGCAACGGTCCTTTTAAGATGAAGAGCTGGCGCCCGAACGATGTAATAGAAGTCGTTCGAAATCCATTCTACTGGGATGCAGAGAACGTCAGGCTGAACGGGATTAATTTTTATTCGATCGAAAATTTGAATACGATGGAGAGAGCGTTCCAGGCTGGACAGCTGCACAAAACTGACCAGGTCCCACTAGACAAAGTGCCGTATTATCGTCGCACGCATCCCGAACTCATCAGGATCGATCCATACGAAGGGACTTATTTCTATCGGATTAACGTCGCGCGAAAACCGTTGAATGATCCGAAGGTTCGTTTGGCGTTAAATCTTGCGGTGGACCGCGAAGCCATCGTGAAAAATATTCTCAGAGAAGATCAGAAACCGGCTACCGGTTACACTCCGCCCGGCATGGGTGATTATAAACCGCTCAACAAGATCGTTTATGATCCAGCGCGCGCGCGTCAACTGCTGGCCGAGGCGGGTTATCCGAATGGCAAAGGTTTTCCTAAATTCACTATCCACTTCAACACGCTGGAATCACATCGAGCCATTGCAGAGGCGATCCAGCAAATGTGGAAGGAAGAATTAAACATCGACGTGGGTCTGGAAAATCAGGAATGGAAGGTCTACCTGGACACCCAGAATAACAAGAACTATGATCTCTCTCGATCCGCATGGATTGGGGATTTCATGGACCCGGTCACTTTCTTGAGCATGTGGACGACCGGCAACGGAAACAATAATACAAATTGGGGCAACCCGAAGTTCGACGCACTGATCGAGCAGGCTACCAGGACCGGCGATCCGAATGCACGGCTCGAAATTCTTCATCAGGCGGAAGACTTATTTCTCAGTGAAGCGCCCGTTGTGCTGGTCTATTGGTATACGAATGCTTATCTGTTGCAACCGTCGGTGCAGAATTGGAATCCGCTCGTCCTGGGTAACCACAATTACAAATATATCGATCTGAAACCGGAGCGAGAACCGATCAAATGATTAAAGTAATTGTTGGGCGTCTACTTCAGTTGATTCCAGTGCTCGGGATCATCCTGACCCTGACTTTCTTCATGTCTAAGATGGTACCGGGCGGACCGTTCAGCGCGGAGCGTCAGGCAACGCCGGAAGTCATCGCGAAGCTGAATGCCTACTACGGCCTTGATAGGCCACTTTGGGAACAATATTTGAGCTACCTGGGAAAGGTCGTCAGGTTCGACTTCGGCCCTTCGTATACCTACCAAAGCGAGTCGGTGAACGAGGTTATCGCCCGCGCCTTCCCGATTTCGCTGCAGATCGGAACGTTGGCCTTTTGTATAGCCTTAATCATAGGTGTCACCGCCGGCGTGGTCGCAGCAGCCAACAAGAACAAGTTGTGGGATTATTTCCCGATGTCTTTGTCAATGCTCGGGATCTGTCTTCCGACGTTTGTATTAGGGCCGATTCTGGCGCTGATATTTGGCTTGGTTCTGAAGCTAGCTCCCGTGAGTGGCTGGTATGGATTGAACTATGTGCCATTCCATCCGATGATTATGCCGGCGGTGACACTCGGACTGTTCTATGCCGCCTATATCGCCCGCCTGACGCGAGGTGGGATGCTTGATATCCTCAGTCAGGATTTTATTCGGACGGCTCGCGCAAAGGGAGTTCCAGACCACGAGATCCTGCTTAAACACGCGTTGCGTGGCGGGTTGCTCCCAGTCGTAGCATTCCTGGGGCCGGCGTTTGCGGGACTCATCAGCGGCTCTTTCGTCGTAGAGAAGGTCTTCAATGTACCGGGTCTCGGCCAGGAATTTATTAAGTCCGTATTCAACCGCGATTATCCGCTGATTCTGGGTACCGTGGCGTTTTTCGGAACTTTGATCGTCGTGTTTAATCTGGTATCGGACGTCATCCAGACGTTGCTCGATCCCAAATCGCGGAAATAGGAGAGAGCTGGATATGGCTACGGCGACAGCATCGATTGAGCCCACCCCAATTCGTGCAGACGAGTTGGTGCAAGGGACTTCACTTTGGAAAGACGCATGGTTCCGGCTTAAGAAGAATCGCGTCGCGTTGTTTGGTCTCTACACATTTTGCACAATTGCGCTCCTCTGTCTCGTGGTGCCGTTTTTTACCGGATACACCTACGAGCAAACCGAGATCAGCTTGAAGGCGAGCGCGCCGATGGAACCGATCTTTTTGCGTAGCGAGGT
>JAFAJU010000477.1 GCA_019236035.1 Verrucomicrobiota bacterium
CCGAGGCGCGACCCGCGTTTGAAAAGGCAGCCGTAGTGATTTCCCAGCTGGAAATTCGAGACGGCGCCATAGAAGCCGTGGCCCGAATCTGTCACGAACTGGGCAAGCCTTTTCTTTTGAACCCTGCGCCTTCCCGGCCGCTGCCGAAACGCGTTTACGAGAGTCTTGCTGTCATTGTCGTGAACGAGCATGAGGCTCGCGATCTTAGTAAGGAACCCGATGTTACCGCTGCAGTCCGCTGGTTACATCTGCTGGGATGCAAAAATGTGGTTGTAACCCTCGGTCCGCGCGGCGTCATGTTTTCGGAAGGGAAAACTCTGGAGTTTGTCGAAGCACCGAAGGTTCGCGCAGTTGACACCACGGGCGCCGGAGATTGTTTCGTCGGGTGGCTGGGAGTGGGTATTGCCGAAGGGTTGCAACTTCCAACGGCGATCGAGCGTGCGTGCAAGGCTGCGTCGATTGCGGTGACGCGTGCTGGGGCTCAGGATGGGATGCCGTACCGAGACGAAGTCGTGGCTGGGCACGCACCGTGAGCCTGCATCGCTCACAAATCTCTGAAGATTTATGAGCGATGCAGGCTTAGCTGTTAGACGCCGCTAACCAGCCAGCAATTTCTCCAGATTGTCCAAACAGATCTGGGACCACCCCTCGAGAGTGTCCCGTTCAGCGCGAAGCTGCGCCGGGCTCAGAAATTCGATGCCGAGGATCGCGCTTTCCCGTTTCTTTGCTACCGGATGCGGCAATTCCAGGACGTGCACAACCCCAAGATGCACCCGGCCCACTTCGGTGGAATCATCGTTGATAAGCGCGACGATTCGATTCCGTAACGGACGCTCAGCGATCAATTCTTCGTCAATTTCTCTTTGTACTCCGTTCAGGTAAGCCTCCTTGTCGAGCGCAAACAGTCCTTCATCACGGTCGTTCATGTGACCGCCAATTCCAATTGACCCTTTCGCCACCAGTCGTTGCTCGCCGGATTTCTTGCCCCGTTTGTATCGGAGCACTTTGCCGCTACTGACCAGTAGGGCGTACGGAATGATCTGCTTTAAGCTCGGGTCAGTCTCGGCGGACGATCTTGGCGCGAAAAAATTGTTCTCGCGCGCGAGCAGCGCGGCTAAATAACGATCCACCTGGAATTGTAGACCTTGGAACAGACCAAGCGATTCCAGCAGTGAACGCCGGATAACTAAGACCATTTCTTCTTCCATAGAATGCGAGATTTCGTTGGCCAGCCACTTTATCTCGTTTCAGTGTGGGTGCCATGTGGAGTTTCGAGCATCAACGCCAATTCGCGAGTGATAATAACGCCGGCATTTGCCCGGAAGTCCTGGAAGCGCTGCAGGAGCTAAGCCCAGGGCACGTTGTCGGGTACGGCTCGGATGCAATCACCGCGAAAGCTAAGCAACTTTTCCGGGATTTGTTCGAGACCGACTGCGAGGCTTACTTCGTGTTTAATGGCACCGCTGCAAACAGCCTGGCGGTCGGTGCCTTCTGCCTGCACCATCATGGCGTCATCTGTCACCGGTTTTCACATATTGAAACCGACGAGTGCAACGCTCCCGGATTTCTGAACCAGGGCTTACGAATCCTTGCGATTGAAGGTGAGGCCGGGAAAATAGATACGCTGACCTTGCGAGAAGCCTTACGCGGCCGGCGCGATGTTCATGCCTCCCAGCCGCGAGTGGTCAGCCTGACGAATACCACCGAGTTGGGAACTCTTTATCGGCCCGACGAAATCGCCGGATTGGCTGATTTCGCAAAGAGCAATGGCCTGTTCGTCCATGTGGACGGAGCTCGGTTCGCAAACGCCGCGGCCTCAGCGGACTGTACACCTGCCGAGTTGACTTGGAAAGCTGGCGTCGACGTGCTTGTCTTTGGCGGAACGAAAAACGGTTTGGCCTTTGGTGAGGCCGTTGTCTTCTTCAATAAAGAGGCCGCTGCTGATTTTTTGTATCGCATGAAACAGAGCGGGCAACTTGCTTCCAAGATGCGTTTCCTAGCGGCTCAATGGCTCGGGCTGTTAGGCAAAGGAAAGTGGCTGGATTACGCCAGACACGCGAACGCCATGGCCGCCAGGTTGCATTTACAGCTGAGCCGGATACCAGCGATCAAGCTCTTGTTCCCCTGTGAAGGCAACGCTGTCTTTGCTAAAATTCCTGAGCCGACAGTTGCGAAGTTGTATGAGCGCGGTTGGCGCTTTTATACGGACGTCGGACCAGGCGGCGGGGCGCGCTTAATGTGTTCCTGGGATACGAC
>JAFAJU010000069.1 GCA_019236035.1 Verrucomicrobiota bacterium
ACATACGATCACCGGTTGGCCGGGTGGAAAACCTAATGCCGATGACTCGAACCGCCCGGTTCCGGCGGAGCCAGCCCGGAAGCGGGTGCTCGTTTTTGGGCCGGAGCCGTTGGATGCCGAGTTGGGTATGGCCGGTACACTGCATCGTCTCTGTCGTCACCAACATCAGGTGACATTTGCATACCTGACTTCCGGTAATCTCGGAGTCCCCGATAATGAAGCCCGGATGGCGATCAGTTTATTGAATGAGTTGAATGTCAACCGGCCGGGAGATGTGCAAGGAAAAAGCCGGGTGGAAGATCTAGCCCATGAGCTTGAACACAAGGCTCCGTTTGACGAAGACAGCTCGGACTTGCGGCAGTTTAAGGGATTGATTCGTAAGGCCGAAGCGCGGGCTTCGTGTCAAGTTCTTGGTCTCGCCCTTTCGGAAGTGCATTTCCTTGATCTTCCGTTCTATGAGAAGGGCCGATATCGGCAGTTCACGACGGGGGAAGAAGACGTGGCTGTTATCCGAGACTTGTGTCAGCGTATTCAGCCACAACAGATCTACATCACAGGGTCCGGGGCGGATCCTAACAGCGTTGCTGGAATCTCCTTTCGCCTCATCACTTCTGCTCTCGAGGCGTGTGGAGGTGACGCCTGGATGAAGGCCTGTCAGGTCTGGATGTATGCGTCGAGCGAGCGCCCCTGGTATCCGGAGGAAATCGACATGGCCGTGCCCCTAAGCCCGGCCGAGTTGGCGGTGAAGTTGGATTGTCTCTATCATCATCGGTCTCAGCGAAGCCAGACTCCATTCGTGGAAACTCAATCCGGAGAGAGCTGGCAGCAGGCCGAAAACAACAACCGGGCGACGGCTCGGCACTATGACCGCTTGGGCCTTGCGGAGTACGAAGCAATCGAATCGTTCAGAAGGTACAAGGAGTCGGCGCGCAGGGCGGCCTAGCCCGCAAAAATCACGCGCTGGGAAAATCGACGAGCTCATTGCAGGCTAGCTGAGTTGGTCACCACCGTAAGGCCGCTTCTCTCCCTGGCAAGTAACTTGGCAAGTTCCAGACAGGTCGTGCTACCATCCAGATAGATGGTGTGCTGCTCACCGATCAACTCCAGTGCGCTGCTTGCTTTTCCGCGTGATTTATCAAGAGTCGCTCGCCTACGGGACCTTCGTGAAGGTTCTTTTCGCAGTTTTATAGCCGAACGCCGAGAATCGACATCGTAGCACCGTTCTCGGCGTTCTGGGCAATCCTACCGATCCGGCGTGTTACTTTCCGTGCTGGATCAACTCGACCTCGTAGCCTTCAGGCGCGTCCACGAAAGCAATAACGCTTCCACCGCCAGTCTTGGTTGGACCGTCGGAAAGGGGATATCCTTTCGCGGCCGAATGCTTCGCAAATGCCTCAAGGTCGTCGACCTCAAATGCGAGATGAGTGATGTCCGAGCCCACGTTGACCGGACCGCTGCCGTCGAATTTACAAATCTCGATCTCTTCCTCGCTTTCTGGCGCTTTGAAGAAGACGAGTTCAGAGCCGCGTGGGGATTTCGAACGATGGGTCTCTTTGAGACCGAGCACGTCCTTATAGAAGGCCACAGTTTTCTCCAGGTCGGATACTCGATACCGGGTGTGCAGGAGTTTCTTAACCATAGATTGGAAAACTGGCACAAATGGATCGCGCGGGCCAATAACTCGTAATAAATTCCGCGCGGGCGACAGTTTTCCAATTCCTATGCTCTACATCGGCATTGACAGCGGCACGCAAAGTACCAAATCAATTGTGGTAGATCTCGAGACGGGCGGGCTCCTCGCGACCTCGCAACAGAATTACGACCTGATCTCCGGCCTGCCGGACGGTCACATGGAGCAAGATCCCAAGATTTGGATCGGCGCGGTGGATAGGACCATTCAGGATTGTCTCACCCAGATCGGCGACCGAAAACACCAGGTGCGCGCTATCGGAGTCAGCGGCCAGCAGCACGGCTTGGTCGTCCTGAACTCTTCGAGTCAAGTGATCAGGCCGGCCAAACTTTGGTGTGATACTTCGACGGCGGAACAATGCAAAGAAATCATTGACGAATTCGGAGGCGAGACCGCACTGATCAAGCTCATCGGCAACACCATGTTACCCGGGTGGACCGCTCCAAAAATTCTTTGGCTGAAACAGAACGAGCCGGAAAACTTCGCTTCGGTCGACAGCATCCTGTTGCCGCATGATTACATTAATTTCTGGCTGACCGGCGAAAAACGGATGGAATACGGTGACGCCTCCGGAACGGGTTTGCTCGATGTCAAGACACGCCAATGGTGTGAACCCGTGATCGAGTTTATCGACGAAGAGCTGATCGAAAAGCTGCCTCCTCTGGGTTCCTCCCGGCAGGCCGTCGGTTTGCTCCGGGAGAATTTGCGGGGGAAATGGGGCCTGAAAAGCAGTCCGATCATTTCTGCCGGTGGTGGGGACAATATGATGGGCGCGATCGGCACGGGAAATGTGAGAGCCGGAGTCGTCACGGCCAGTCTTGGAACCTCCGGAACGGTCTACGCCTATGCCACTGAGCCGGTCGTCGATCCGCAGGGTGAGGTTGCTGCCTTTTGCGATAGCACTGACAAATGGCTGCCGCTGGTTTGCACAATGAATGTGACGGTGGCTACCGAAAATGTGCGGAAACTCTTCAACTGGGATATTGGGCAACTGAACGCGGCCGCTGCCGGCGCCCCGGCCGGAGCGGCGGGGATTACCTTCCTTCCTTATCTTGCAGGCGAGCGCACCCCGAACCTACCCCATGGCGTCGGCGTGTTCCATGGCCTGACCACGACGAATATGACGCCATCGAATCTGGCCAGAGCTACGATGGAGGGCGTGACCTTGGGATTAGCCTACGGCCTGAACCGATTTCGTTCATTGGGAATCAAACCCTCCGAGATTCGGCTCACCGGCGGTGGTAGCAAAAGCCACATCTGGCGCCAGATCTGTGCGAGTATTTTCCGGATTCCGGTCGTGTGCCTGGCAACGGCTGAGGGAGCCGCGCTAGGCGCCGCAATGCATGGCGCCTGGGTCGATCATCTTGTCAATAACAAGGCCGCAAACCTCGTGAAGTTGCTTGAGCCAGTAGTCAAACTCGACGAATCTTCCCGCGCCGAACCGAAACAGGAAACAGCCGACCTGTACCAGGAAACCTACAGTCGTTTCAAAGGCTTGACTCAACGGCTGGCGACCGGAGGGTTTCTCTGAGAAGGGTGTCAGTGGCAGTGGGAGCAGCGGCTGGCCGTCAAGCGTGCGCGAAGCGAGAAATAGAGCTATGCCACTTCCACGGTTTGGAAA
>JAFAJU010000112.1 GCA_019236035.1 Verrucomicrobiota bacterium
GAACACGCGCGTCAGCGAGCACTATTTCAAACGCCTCGAGATTGGCGTGAATGTCGCCAAAAATCGCAAACCGCATTGTGCTGCGAAGTATGAGACCGAACGCGATTACAGTCTACGATTTTGTGTCTGTAGTTTTGCTCAGTGCCGAATCTGGAATCCCTTCAAGCCAATTTGCGGGGTTATTTCCTGCACCACGAATCGGTTGATGTGGCGTCGCAGGTAACCGTCCAGAATTGCTTCGAGAAACTCGTCGACTTCACCCGGTAGACCTTGAACTTGGAGTTCAACGCGGCCATCGATAATGTTCCTCACCCACCCGACCACTTCGTAACCAGTGGCTAAGCTTTTGACGCTATACCGGAAACCGACTCCCTGGACGCGTCCTTCGTAAAAAACACGCTTTGCGACCATGAGAGTTTTCTACCCCCGAAAAAGCTCGTTGCTTCTGCCTTTGCGTCATTGTCGCGGGCGATGGATTCTATCGTTTCCAGTTGAGCGCGCCCTTTTTGATCGCGTAAACGAAGCCGACCATAAGTATGACCACGAACCCAAGCATACTGCCGAAAATGGTCCATGGATTGAAATTCTGAATGTAGTCGCGGTATACGACGGCCCACGGGTACATGAATACGATCTCGATATCGAACAAAATGAACAACATCGCGACCAGGTAAAATTTCACACTGAATCGCGGTTGGGCTTCACCCTGGGCGACCATGCCGCATTCGTAGGCCGAGTCTTTGATGGGATTCCGTTTGCCGGCCCGGCCCAGGATCACGCTGGCGAGCATTGCCACGCCAGCGAATCCGATTGCGACGATCACTTGCAACAGGATCGGAAGGTAATCCTGTATCATAAAGGTGTTTTAAGATTTCGAGGCTACTGTCGCAGCTTGCGCCGTGTTCGCGGCAGCCATTGCTGCTAATGCGGAAGAGTCACCCTTGTAAATTTTGCCGCTCTTCTTTACAGCCCCACGGGCTACCAGATTTTGGAGTTTTTCATAAGCACGCAAACGCAACATTTCTTCGCCACCACTGGCCGCATTGCGCTGACGGAGATTTTCATGAACGATCTCGAACAGTTGCTTGAATTCAAAGGATTTCCTCTGAGATAAGACCGCTACGAGTTCTTCGGTGACAAGGTCAGGGAGGCGTCGTGAAAAGGCGTTTTTCTTCTGAATAGCCATAGAGGGCGGAATATAGCACACAAACTTTCAAACACGAGCGAGAAAGTGGTAGGGGACACGGCTCGAGTGTAGCCCCATCTGTGGCATCATCGCGCCTTCGAATCTCCCGCGCCTCCCAAAATCGCCGCCAAACCCTCCCTAAATGTTGGATAAAGCGCCTCCCAGCCCAGCGATCGCAATTTTCGGTTGCTGACCCTTTTACTGGTCCACCCGCGTTTTCGGTTCAGCTCTCGGGGACCGTATGGCGGAATCGGCTTGTCCAAACGCTCACAGACGTACCGGAACCAATCGAGTTCGGCGACAGGTTCGTTATCAACCGCGTTGAAAAGACCACTCGACTTCGTTTCAGCAAAAAAACGGAGCGCGGCGACTGCATCCAACTGGTGCAACATGTTCATAAAGCGGTCTCCCGTCCCTTGAATGATTGCTGTGTCATCAAGGAGCTTTTGAAGCGGAACAGAGCGTCCCGGCCCGTAAAGGCCGGCTAGGCGGGCAACGGTGCCGCCGACGCTGAGCACCAGGTCTTCGGCTGCCCGCAGAAATTGCCCTGTTTCCCGTGACGGATTTGCCGGAGACGTTTCGTCCACCCAGGAGCCGTCGGTCTGAGCGTACACGGAGGTAGAACTGCTAAAGATGAAGTTCTCACATTTTAAATTGCCCATTAGATTGCGTGTGCCGGTCAAGAAAACGGCCTCGTAATCCGAGGCAGCTCCGCGTCCGGAGCTCGCGCAATGAATCACGACGTCGAAGTTGCGCCTTGCCAGCTTCTGAAAACCATTCTCATCGGTGATATCGAGTGCATAAATGCGAAATTGCTCCTGGTGGAGTTTCGCCATGGATGCTTCCGACGCCGTAGTCGCGTGTGTCTCCCAGCCAGAAAATGCGAAATTCCGGGCCAGGGGAAGGCCTACAAAGCCGCACCCGACGATGAGGACTGACCTAGGCATGGCGATCTAGTGCAAATTCCGGAGTTGGGGCGAATCGTGCTCGTGCTCGTCGTCGTGCTCCTGCTCGATCCGTGCGACTTCGGCGCCGAAAAGAGAGCCAGATTCTTCGGCATTTATTTTGTTCCATCACTTTGACCGCGGAATACGCAGAATTATCGAGGACGAGCACGAGCAGGAGCACGAGCACGATTTCTCAACTTCGGCATTTAGGTTTAGTGCACCGTCTCGCATATAATGACGACGTCACCATAATATGCGAGACGCTGCGCTAGCTACCCCTTCACTGAACCGGCCGTAATGCCAGCTACAAATTGCCGCTGCAGGAAGAAAAAGACCAGGATCACGGGAATAGACACCATGACCGAGCTGGCCATCAGGTCCCCGTAACGTATTCCGTACTGCCCGATATAGTCGTTCATTCC
>JAFAJU010000165.1 GCA_019236035.1 Verrucomicrobiota bacterium
TTTTCGCCCCGTCTCAATCTTTCGATTAATTCCGCCGTCCGCCTCGCCTCATTGTGCTCATGGAAACTGATGAGCGGCTTGCTGATGTCGAACCGTTTCAACAGAACGGAAGAGCGCCTGGTGTCCTCGGCTGCGACGATTACGACAACCTTCAAAACCTCGAGGGCTCTGAGCGTGATATCGCCTAAGTTGCCGATAGGTGATCCAACCAGGAAAAGCATCGGGTGAACTCACCACCCTTCGGAAAGAAAACTAACAAATTGCGCGGCTGCATCCTGAACTGCCAGGGGTATGGCCTCGCGTTCCTGAGAAGCTATATCATTTCCGACGAAGAAGGTGGTTTCTCCTAGGATTTTTCGTTCTGCAATGAGCGGGCCGGCGGGCCGCTCAACCCGGAAATAGATGGTCACTCGGAGATTAAATTCAGCGGAAGCGAGCACATTTCCCTGTAGTGACCGGGCCTTGGTGCGGTCTACGCCGACGATTGTTCCGTTGACCACGGCGTCGGCCTGATCGACCCCGGTAACCTCGTAGGTGCCGTCTTCCTGAATTTGTTTGATGATGGCGGTCGTGGTCAGTGCCTCGACATCAGGGGTAATGGAAGCATTTTTGAGAATTGGTACGGCAACCCGCTTAATGCCCTTCATATAGGTTGGCGGCGTCGGGCCGAGCGTGTACCCGGCGCACCCGGCCAGACAAGCAATCGTCGCGCAGAGAAGCAGCTTGCCGGTCACTGAGAAGGGAGGGCGGGTTCAACCGGAGCGGGTCCAACCGGAGGCGGTTCAACCGGAGCTGGGGTCACGTCGCTTGGGGCTGTCCTCATCGGCTTTTGCCCAGGAACAGACTGGTCAGGAGTAGCCGATGAAACGGCCGCAGGTGCGGGTGTCGGTCCAGGCGTAGGCGTCGGAGCCGGTGGACCTACGAAATCGGGCCTTCCTGCCGTGTCGGCTTGCGCCTGAAGTTTTCGACCGTCGGCGCCGACCTGGGCGGTCGCCGTCCCCGACCCTCCGATCTTGAGCGCGTTCTCTCCCACTTTGGCACGGATCTGATCCATGCGCTGCTTGGCCCTTTCCGCTTCGGGCGAGTCCGGCTGCTGTTGGACCACCTCATTGTAGTAAACATAGGCGGCTTTGTAATTCTTCTGCTTATCGTAGAATTTCGCGATGTCGTACGAATTCTCCGTTTTGCGTGCCTGCAACGTCTTCAAGTTATCCTGAGCCTGAGGGACCTTTTCGCTGTTCGGATATCTAAGGAGAAAATCTTCGAACGATTCCTGCGCGCGCACTGCGGCGGTTTGATCGTAACCGGTCTTACGACTTTCCACGAAGTAAACATAACCGATTTGATACATTGCGTTTGGCGCGACATCGCTACCGGGGTATCGATCGACCACCTGCTGATAAGCATTGATGGTAGCGGTAATCGAACCGCTTTTTTCAAGAGCTTGACCAATGCCGAACTGAGCGAGTGGCGCGATCCGGCTATAGGGAGCGTTCGTCACAATTTTCTGGAACATTTCCTGGGCCTTCCCCATCGATGGAAGGGTCGGCACACCGTAGATATCCACCCGTTTACCGTCCAAGTAGGCTTTGCCGATATTGTATTGAGCTTGGAGCGCAGGTTCGAAATCCGGGCTTCGCGGATACTTTTGAACCAACGCCTGGTACTCGTAAAAGGCGGCCTGAAGTTTACCTAGCTTCTCTAGCATCTGGGCCGATTTGAACTGGGCCCTGGCCGCAATATCCGCTCGCGGGAATCTGTGCACCACAAGCCGGTATGATGCGGCTGCGCGCTTATAGTCGCCGTCGGCTTCATACCGCTCGCTTAATTTGAACTGCTCTTCCGCGTTTTTCTTGATTTCGACATCGCTGAGTTCTCCCAGGTTGAAACCTTCGCCCTCACGATAGATGATCGGGGCGGGGGCGCGATCGGGAAAAGACAACAGCGCCAGCGCAGTCAGCGGGAGGACAAACCGCAGCGTTCTATTCATAAAGCGGCGAGAATAGTTCGGAGCAGAAGACACGTCAAGAAGTAGACTAAGACGCAACTATGCGCTAATCCGTGGGCGTGTCGACCGAAACCACGCGGAAAAACATCCAACTTGGCTGCGGCCCGGAGGGTTGTGTAGGGTGCTACGGAAGCACTCCCACCGTCGGGCGTTTCCTGGTGTGTGGCGCGCAACGCCGGAAAGCGCCGGGGGGCGCATCCCTACCGAGCGTCGGCTTGAAACCGGGGAGCCACAAAGAAAATCAACAAGCCGCGGCTGACCTTTCGCTCAACGACCCGGCCGCTCCGGGTAATAGCAAGTGAAATCTCAATGTCAGTCGACTTTCCATAGTACGCCTTCACCCGGTAAATTGCGCGGCCGTATTCAGCGGTCAGTTTGATTTTCCTAATGAGGCCCCCTTTCGTCTCGGTATGGATCGTTCTCCGTACCGCAGGAGGAACGTCTTCAACAACGAGCGTCTCATCAATGTCAAGGAGCTGACCATGGGCACCTAGCTTAATCGAACCCAAGTGAATGTTTCGGAAATAGGCGCAATTGTAAATTTTCCGGTAGTTGCGGTCCTCCGTGACCCTGGCTTCGGTGAGTTGGGCGCCTGGGGCGTAATACTGGATGGCGTCTCTCACGCGGCTCGGAACAGCCGATATCGGTATCCTGTCGCTGGCGCGGGCGGAGGCCCAGGCGCAAAAGAGTAACACCGCCAGAGGCGTGTATTTGGCCATAGTTCTCATCTACGAAGTCATCTGGAAAAGTCGAGCAACGTTTCCAGAATCTTGACCTTTCGATAGATTAGTAGCTCAGGCAAGGCCATTTCCGCGGCACGCTACCGCATTAACCTACTAGTGATCTCGACAAATTTGGCGACCGTGAAAGAAAACTCGTCTTACCTTTAAAAAGTTGCATTCATGCTTGGCACTCGCGCAATGCCTGGGGCCGGTGTTCCGTTGCTATTCTCCGAACGGTTAACTCCCTTGCAACGAAGACTGGTCGGCTTGGCCTTTCCGCTGGTCGGCGTGGTCAGGACGATTCCAGCGGCGCGGATGGTACTCGCAAGACCCGATGAGATCGCGGCGGATCGATCAGCGCCGGAGATCTCGAACGGACTGACAATCTGTCAGCGTCAATACGGTGCGACCACTATGACCGGACCAGGATACCAATACCCAGGATGCCAATATCCGGCATACCAATAACCATGGTGCCAATAGCGGTGATGCCAGTAACCATAGTGATGATAGTAGCCCCAATGCGCTTGAGCGTTCTGGCTCAGCGGCAACAAGACAGCCGCAACTGCGACTAAACTTAAAAGAAACTTTTTCATGGATTTGCTTTTTGTGCGTACCGCAGACGCTATTTAGCCTGCGGTTAGTTTGCCTAACAGCACACCTCGTGCCACGGCCCTAGAAGAATCATTTCAAGGGACCAATGGTTAAAACGAAAGAAGAACAGTCAGCAGCGTTTCGCTTCCGGGACTAGCATTCCCGTTTTTGTGCAGGCAGGCTGAGGGCACTGGAATATCAAGAACAAACAATTGCCAAAGCCGGTCTCTTGGTTTGAAAGTTTTAAGATCGTGACCACTTCGTTTCCGCCATGCGAATTTACTATATCACGCTGAATACTCCTGAGGAGGCCAGCCGGATCAGTCGTGCACTACTCGAACAGCGGCTGGCGGTTTGCACGAACTGGTTCCCATTACCTGTGCCTATCGGTGGGAATAGAAGATCGTGGAAGGGGCCGAAACGGCTTTGCCCGTCAAGACCCAAGCGGGTTATCGCAGCGCGGTCGAGCAAGTAACCCGGCAACACATCAGCTACGCGAACTTTATAGGGGAGATCGCGCCAGAATCGGTCAATGAAAGTTTTGTCAAGTGGCTGAGTACCGAAGTAACAGTTACTCCGCAGA
Organism: Verrucomicrobiota bacterium; assembly: GCA_019236035.1. Taxonomy (GTDB): domain Bacteria; phylum Verrucomicrobiota; class Verrucomicrobiia; order Chthoniobacterales; family JAFAMB01; genus JAFAMB01. Next base: position 3,908 of record JAFAJU010000165.1, read on the forward strand.
CAAGCTCTGGAGTCCGCTAGGTCCAGTATGCCCCCGCCGAGGCGGTAGCCGGCAACACTTTGCTCGACACCGGTAGCCTCACCGTCACTGTGGTGCCTTCACCGAATTGACTCTCCACCTTGATTTTTCCACCGTGTAAGTCGACGCAGCGTTTCACAATCACCAAGCCAAGGCCCGTCCCCGGGCGGTCACCGACATTATGCCCGCGATGGAAAGCGTTGAAGAGCCACTCTTGGTCGGCTTCTGGAATGCCGATCCCTTGGTCGCAGATCGCACAAACAAGCTCGGCTCCGGCACAACCGATTTCGAAACGCACTATTTGGCCAACGTCCGAATACTTGATTGCGTTGGTCAGCAGATTCGTGAAAATATGTCGCAACAAACGCTCGTCCGCGTGAACTTCGGAGGGCGTTTCAGAGAGTGCTAACTTGATCGGGCATCGTTGCTGGGTTGCCGATGAAACTTCGTCCAGGAGCCTTTCCACAAACGTCCGGAGCTCCATCAGCGCCGGCTTGAACCGCATCTTACCTCCGTCCAGGCTTCCCAGAAGTAGCACTTCCTCCATCAAGCCGGCCATGCGACGCGTATTTTTGCGGATCGATTGTAGCTGCTCTTTGCGTTCGGTTGGCGCCAGTCGGTCGAGGTAATCCTCCAAGATTTCCGCGGATGAGTGGATGATGCCCAGCGGTGTCCGGAACTCGTGGGAGACTATCGAAATGAATTCGCTGCGCAACTGACCCAATTCCTTCTCTTTGGCTAACGTGCGGAGCAGCTCCTCCTCGGCTTGTTTGCGCTCCGTGATGTCGAGGCCGACGACAAGCATGTGGGGCTCCCGGTTGATGTCGATGATTTCGGCCGATTGCAGCAAAGTATGAATGGTGCCCCGCCGGCTGCGAAGCCGACACTCGACATCCCGGAGCGAGCCTTGGCGTCTGAGATCCTCCAGGAACTTGGCACGGTCGTCGAGATTAGGCCAGATGTTCAGCTCCCGCGAGTCGCGTCCGACGACTTTGTCACGGTCCAGTCCCAACCATCTTATGAACGCATCGTTTGCCTCGACAAACCTTGCGTCGCTCAACCGCAGAATCGTGATGTTTAATGGACTGAGGCGAAAGGCCGTACTGAATCGCTCCTCACTTTCACGCAGTCGCGCCTCGCTTTCGCGCAAGAGCAGTTCGGAGCGCGCGCGATTTGATTCCTCCAGCGCGAGCGACACGGTCGCCCCCAGCGTTGAGACAAAGTCAATTTCCTCCGCCGACCAGTGTCGAGCCGGGTCTCTGTCTTCGTGACAGAGCACGCCGGCCACCTCGCCTCGTATGCAGACGGGTGTGTGGAGCAGGGAGGAAATGCCAAGCGGCTTTAGGTAATTTTCCGCCAGGCCGGCCGTAGCTGGATGCTCCAAGGCGCGGTCAGCAACGATTGGCCGGCGATTTGCCAACTCCTCAAAATAGGTCGGGCAATCCGAAAAACACAGCCGGCTGCCTTTGCACGGCTCGTGGAAGCTTTCTGTGTGGCGCAAATGGAGGACTTCACAAGCAATGGCGGTCCCATTTTCCTGCAGTGACCAGTAACTAACGCGCGCAACATTAAGTGCCGCAGCGGATACCGAGCAGATTTTCCGAAGGGTTTTGGCGAAATCCGACTTGTCGGAGTGCGCCAGCCCGAGCAACACATCGCGGTGTTTCTGCACCTGCTCGCTGCGTTTCCGCAACTTTTCTTCCGCCCGCTTGAGTTGGTCGTTCGATTGGACCAATGCGACGGTGCGTTCAGCGACGCGTTTCTCAAGCAAAGCGTTGAGTTGACGGATTTCGCTTTCGGCCCGCTTACGCTCGGTAATATCCGTCGCGATGCCACAGACCGCATAAGGTTCACCCGCCTGGTCGCGCAATAAGAATTTCGCGGAGACAAACCAATGCTCTCCCTCAGCCAACGGCACGGCTTCCTCAAATTGGATAGGTACGCCGGACTGAATCACTTGGCGATCGTTCGCGCGTATTGCTTGCGCGACATCATGAGGATGGATATCGAAGTCGGTCTTCCCGCGGATTTGATCGCGCCGTACATGATGCCTGCGTTCATATTCGCGGTTGACCAAGATATAGCGGAGCTGAAGATCCTTTACGAATACGACTGCCGTGGTGTTGTCCACGACATCCTGCAACCGCCGTTCGCTCTCCCGTAGTGCATCTACGGCTCGGTCGTGCTCCTCGCGCGTACGCAGCGCGATTACTCCATAGGCCAGGTTGTTCGCCAAATCTGTGTATTGCTCAATGGTGCTTGCATTGAAAGCGTAGGGTTCTTCGGCGTAAAGAGCGAGCGCGCCGAAAGCTTCGCCCTGAGACGTCAAAGGGAGAGCAACGGACGAAGCGTAGCGTCGCTTGAGGGCCTCGGCTCGCCACGGGACCATACTCGGTTCGGTTAGAATGTCCTGGACTAAGGAGATTGTGCCGGTCCTGATGGCTCTACCAGAGGGTCCCCGTCCCAATTCGACATCTCCCCACGTGGTGTTGAGTCGTTCCGGATATCCATCGTCGTATCCGGCTGAGGCGGCCGTTCGCACAGTTTTGTTTTCGTCCAGTTCCCGTGAACCGACCCATACCATTCGAAGGCCGCCGACCTCGACCAGGATTCGGCAAACGGACTGCAAAAGCTCGTGCTCCTCGGTTGCGCGGACAAGGGCTTGGTTGCATTGGTAGAGCGTCTGCAAGGTCCGGTTAAGTTGGGCCAGTTGCTCTTCGGCCCGCTTCCGGTCGACATTTTGCGCGATTTCGTGCTGTTCACTGGCGAGAAGCGCCTCTTCCACGGGCGCGCCTCTGCCGGTCTCAACTGGCGGCGCTACGTCTGCCTTCTGCGGGTCTGCACTCCATTCCTTCACCGTTGTCTACCGCGCAAATTGTTGCGGTGCTATGTAGGCCGCTTTCATCGACCCCCTTTGGCCTTCCTATGCACTAGATGGGAACTGGCTAAAGCTAAATCTCGT
>JAFAJU010000168.1 GCA_019236035.1 Verrucomicrobiota bacterium
ATCAGCGGCCGATTGGACTTGAGCGAAGTCAAAATAACCCGGGAAACTTACATCGTGGTTTCCACGCAGGGAGAGCATGACGAAGAAGCGCTGGAGCAGTCGCTCCGCTCAAATGCTCCCTATATCTCGTTTATTGCGAGCGAGTTCAAAGCCAGGAAAGTCTTTGAACTCCTTGTCGCGAAGGGGTTCGATGCGGCGTCTCTGAGCCGGGTTAGAGCTCCGGCGGGCCTTCCTATCGGATCGTCCTCGCCCGGGGAGATTGCGGTCAGTATCCTCGCAGAAATTATCCAGGTTCGGAAAAGCAACGTGGCGGCGGTCGTTACCCAACAAGCGCCCGATGACATCGCTGCGTCCGTAATGACAAAGGATCCTGTCTGCGGCATGACGGTAAAGAAAGGCGCAACCAGCTACGTTTCTGAATACCACGGGAAAACCTTTTATTTCTGCTGCGCGCGGTGCAAGCACGCATTTGAAATGCAGCCCGAAGCCTATGCCCGACTTGAGGTCACAGAGGGGGAGGAGGACACAGAGAGGTGATTTTACCACAGAGACACAGAGAGCACGGAGAGGAGAATTTGGGAAAGCCTCTAATCTAAACTCTGTGAATGCACCTTCGTGATCTCTGTGCCTCTGTGGTAAAATGATTCCTCCGTGTCCTCCGGCTCTTATGATCACCGCCATCGTCCCTGCTGCCGGAATGTCCACGCGGATGGGGCAAAACAAGCTTCTGCTGACGTTTCAGGGCAAACCATTGATTGGACACGCGGTAGATACCCTCCTGGCGTCGGCGGTTGATGAGGTCATCGTAGTACTGGGGCATGACGCTGGGAAGTTGCGAGAGAAACTTACAGGTAAGCAGGTGCGATTCGTCGACAACCCCAGCTATCGCGAGGGTCTCAGCACGTCGGTCCGTGCCGGGATTAATGCTGTCTCCGCTCACGCTGTTGGCATCATGATCTATCTCGCCGATCAACCCCTTCTCGAACCCGAGGAGGTTAATTCGTTAATCAGAGCTTTTGCGGAGGCCAGAAACGCTCACAAAAATATTGTCGTTCCCGTCTACCACGGGCAGAGAGGAAACCCCGTGATTGTGGATGTCTCATACAAAGAAGCCATCCTGGACGTTGTAGGTGAGACGGGTTGCCGGCGCGTCATCAAACGTAATCCAGACCGGGTACTGGTTGTCGAGATGGAAACTGACCACGCAATTCGCGACGTGGACACGATGGAGGAATACGAAAGGCTAGTGACGGGAGCGCGGTAGGGATGCGCTCCCGCGCGACCGTGTGTGCGCGTATCCGTAGGCGAAGCGTCCCGCTTTGCACGTTTCAGGCCCGAGCAAACCGAGACGGTTCGCCTACGTCGTAGCTACATCGCGATCGCTTGACGCTCGGCGAGCGACGGATTTAGGCCCTTGGCGCCGCATGACTCCCGCACAATGAGCTCCAGCGAAAGGTTGCAGTCCCGGTTCCCAACCCGGTGACCTTCGAGCAATTCAATCGCCGCAAGGGCCGCTTTTTCACCCTGCACGCCGGCTTGCGTTGTTACGGTGGTCAGCTTTGGGAGAGTGTACGCGGCAATTGGCAGGTCGTCGAAACCCACTACCGCGATGTCGCCAGGAACTGAAAGCCCGGCTTCACGCAACGCCGAGATCGCTCCAACCGCAATAGTGTCGTTACCAGCAAACAGAGCGGTTGGGCGTTGCCTTCGACCAAGGATATCTCGCATCGCATGGTAGCCGCTCGCCATGCTGAAGTCCCCCGAAACTACTAGATTTTCATCATAGTGTACTTTCGCCCGATCGAGCGCTCGCCGATAGGCTTTTAGCCGTTCGTTGGCTCCCACGTATCGAATCGGTGCATAGGTGATGTGTGCAATTTTGCGGTGGCCCAACTGTATAAGGTGCCGCGTCGCGTGTTCAGCGGCTCTCCAAGTGTTAGGACTGATCGAGTTTTCTCCCGGATGACCGATCGAACCAAACAAAATCACCGGAAAGTTGGATTCGATCAATCTAACCAGCCCCTCGTCTTCGGAGCTGGAGTTCAGGACGATGAGCGCGTCAATGCTTTTGCTTCGAGTAAGATCGAAATAGGCGTTGCGTCTGGACCCGTGTTCGACGGCCTCAACGAGCAGTTTGTATCCATGCGCGTTACAGATCCGGCTAATGCCAAACATCAGCGGAGGAGCAAAGGCGTCGAAGCTCATCAAATCTCCATGGGCGAGGACCAATCCCAACGTACGGGTTCGCCCGCTCACGAGCGTGCGGGCGGCCCAATTCGGAACATACCCAAGAGCCTGGGCAGCGTCTAAAACGCGTGCCCTGGTTTTGGCGCTGATGCTGGTCCCCTCCGTATTATTCAACACAAAGGAGACCGTCGTCTGGGACACACCCGCCGCTCGGGCGATGTCGCTGCTCGTGATCCGTCGGGTCATCCAGGAGCAATACAGTTTGGAGTTTTAGGTTTTGGGTTTTGGGTTCAACCGGTAGTCACCGGCTCGGACTGGAGGGGCCGGCTGCGGCCCCCTTGGCGTTGCAAACAAAGCTCCTCTGGAGAAGCAAGCAGCGTCCCGTGACTAATCGAAGAGGCCATTTACCTGGTCGTTGGCTGATTTCAGCGTTTTGGCTACGTCATCGCCGTTGAGCAAAATCGAATCAAAGGCTGCTCGCAAAATGCGTTGAATCTCGGTCGCGTGATCCGTGATCGGGAACAGAAACGTTGCATTCGGATCGGTTGCTTCATCGGTATAAGCCGACACATCGAGGCCCTTCTTTGCCATCGCGTCCTTAGCGAGTTGAGTCCCTGCGGGGATAGCGGGAAGCACCACGCCGAAGCTTCCAACGATCTTTTGAGCTTCTGGAGAGGCAAGGAATTTCACCCATTTCCACGCTTCTTCCTGATGTTTACTGCCGACCCAGATAGAGTCTGCCAGACCATTAAACATTGTCTTGCGACCGGCCGGACCAACCGGCAGAAGCGCGAAGCCGATATCGAACTTGCAGTTTTCCTGAGACCAATGAACATCCCAGGAGCCAAGGAAAGTCAATGCGCCTTTCTGGCCCGCAAAGAGTGCGTTTGCTCCCGCCTGTCGTGCGTCCTTCGCCGGAACAATGAATCCCTTTTTCAGCTCCCCGTCGGCAATCCACTGGATTGTCTCGGCGAGCTTTGGGTCATCGTAGTAGAAATGTTTGGACCACGGTCCGTCGTAGAACTTGAACCCGTTAGATACCGCCAAATGGCTCCACTCAACCTGGCCATACGCGTCAAACTGCCCCCCGACTATCAAGCCATACTGCTTGACGTTCTTTGGGTCAAACCCGGCGTCGAGGCCGTTTTTACCATTCGCATCGATGCTGAGCTGAGCTATTAATTTTCCGAAAGAGCCACCATCCTTCGGGTTCCATGTCAGATTCGAAAGCGATTTTGGGTCAATCCCGGCCTTCTCCAGCATCGCTTTGTTGTAGCAGATTGCGATGGTATCCCAATCCTTAGGCAGACCATATTGCTTGCCCTCTTTGCCCCAGACTTTCACTAGGCCTCCAAAGTAAATGTCTGTCGGAACTTTATCGCGTGCGATCAGCGGAGCTTGATCCAATAACAAATTGTTCTCAGCGAATTCCGGGTACCGTGCCAGGTGGTCTGTGATGACGTCCGGAGCCGTTCCGGAAGCGAATGCGGCGTTCAGAGCATTCCAATAATCAAACCACCCGGTCTGGGTGATTTTAATCTTAATGTCCGGGTTTTGCTTTTCGAATGCGTCTGCGCACGCCTGGTAAGCAGGGGGCTGATTCTGGTCCCACATCCAGTAGGTTATTTCCGTCACCGCGTATGCGGGAACGCCGGCGAGGAGACTGCCGGCTAGCAATATATTAGTCAGGTATCGCATTTTTTTGTTTAGGGGTTTGTTCTATCGGGGGTCATTTGACTGCATATAACAGGAGAAATTCCGAGCATTCATTCGAACAGCGCGTTCACCTCTTTGTTTGCGGCCTTGAGGGTTTTGTCGACGTCCGCTCCTTCGAGAAAGATCGCATCAAAATTGGCTCGCAAGATCCGAACCACATCACTCGCGTGCTCACTGATCGGTAGGAAGAATGTCCCGTCCGGCTGTTTCGCTTCTTCGACAAAAGCCGAAACGTCCGCGCCTTTTGCGGCCATGCCCTTCATGGAAATCTCGGCGGCTTCGGGGATTGCCGGAAATACGACAGCGAACCCGGCCACGATTTTCTGGGCTTCCGGCGAGGCGAGAAACTTCACCCATTTCCAGGCCTCCTCCTGGTGTTTGCTGCCGACCCAGATGGAATCGGCCAAGCCATTAATGACACTCTTTCGGCCGACCGACCCTTTCGGAAGCGGCGCAAATCCTATTGCAAACTTGCAGTTCTCTTCATACCAGTGCACCAGCCATGAACCTGTAAGAGCCAGCGCTCCTTTTTGTGCGGCAAAGAGCCCGGTGGCTGCTGCCTCACGAGCGTCTTTGGCCGGGACGATGAAGCCCTTCTT
>JAFAJU010000298.1 GCA_019236035.1 Verrucomicrobiota bacterium
TTTTGACATCGTCCACGTCTTGATTCAGCAAAGCGGGTTGTTCGTTTGCTTCTGCCATAACTTCCATTTTAAAAAAATTTCGTCTCCGACCGGTTAGCTCGAAAGCTTCGTTAGTAGCTCGTCGGAAATATCGAAATTGCTGTAAACGTTTTGTACGTCGTCGTTATCCTCAAGGGCATCGCATAATCTGAGCACTTGCGAAGCTAACTCTTCCCTAGCTACTGCGATCATCGTGTTCGGCAAAAAGGTTAACTTTTGAGATTCAACCTGCATTCCGGCCTGCTTGACCGCCTCCCCGACCTGGTACAACCGATCGTGAGGTGTGGTGACAACGTACAAATCTTCATCCGTGGTGAGATCCTCCGCTCCGGCCTCCAGTGCGACCTCCACTAGCCTGTCTTCGTCGACTCGGGTCTTCCCAACGGTGATTTGACCCTTTCTCCTAAACATGTACGAGACGGACCCAGAGGCACCCAAGTTACCGTGGTTCTTGGCGAATATACTCCGGATATCGGCCGCCGTCCGATTCTTGTTGTCGGTTGTGGCTTCGACAATAATCGCGACGCCCCCCGGCCCGTATCCTTCATAAATCAACTCTTCTAAGATTCCTCCCTCGATCTCGCCCGTCCCCTTTTTGATCGCCCGGTCAATCGTGTCATTAGGCATGTTTTGCGCACGCGCGGCAAGGACAGCGGTCCGGAGACGAGGATTTAGGCTAAGATCGCCGCCTCCCATCCTGGCTGCAACCATAATTTCCTTTGAGAACCTGCTGAATATTTTGCCGCGCTTTGCGTCCAGCGCGCCTTTAAAACGCTTGACCTTCGACCATTTACTATGACCCGCCATACTTCGGGTAAAACCAGAATCAGTTCAGAAAAAAAAGGGGTTTAAGTTTTCCTAGCGACGCACTTGCGACCGATGAGAAAGGCAGACGACTTCAAAGAGAGAACCGCCGATTAGCGCATCAACAAGCGATACCCGAAAAAAACCGCAGATGTAGCGGTTTGTCAACCTACTTTGGAAGAAGCTCGCTTTCGAACGGTCGAATCAAGGATTTTCTTGCGCAACCGAAGCGCCTTCGGGGTGGCCTCGACATACTCATCACGGGAAATATATTCCAACGTTCGCTCGAGAGACATGCGTACCGGGGGCGCTAACTGCACACCCTTTCCCTCCCCCTGACTCCGCATGTTAGTGAGATGCTTTGTCTTGCACGGATTTACAGTCAAATCATCCGGACGCGAATTCTCCCCAACGATCATCCCTTCATAGACATCTTCTTGCGGGCCAATAAATAGCCTGCCACGTTCCTGGACGTTGTTGAGCGCGTAGGAGGTTGAGATTCCACCCTCCATGGCAACCAGTACGCCATTGGCTCGATTCGAAATTTCACCCTTAACCGGCCCGTACTCCTTAAATAGGTGGCTCATCGAGCCAGTTCCTCGCGTGAGATTGACCAAATCGCTCTCAAACCCGATCAATCCGCGAGTGGGAATCACCGCCTCGACCAGGACCGTGTTGGTCTGATGGTCCATGCTGACTATCTCGGCCTTCCGGGTGGCAAGAGATTGCAGGATATCCCCAAGGTTTTCATTTGGCAGGTCCACATAGAGCGTCTCGTACGGCTCTGTGACGTTGCCCAGGTCGTCCTGGTGAAAGATCACTTCGGGCCGCGATACCAGGAGTTCGAACCCTTCTCGTCGCATTTGTTCGACGAGAATCGCGATTTGCATCTCTCCGCGAGCGCTGAGCGTGAACACGCCGGCAGTGTCCGTCTCGCTGAACTGCAGCGAAACGTTCGTGCGGCATTCGCGAACCAGTCGCTCTTTAATATGACGCGCCGTTAGAAACTTGCCTTCCCGGCCGGCAAGCGGCGAGTCGTTGACAAGGAAGTTCATCTGAATTGTCGGTGGATCAAAATCAACGAATTCCAGCGCAAGCCGCTCTTCCGAATCGGTGAGAGTTTCTCCGATAGAAACCTCTTCAAAGCCGGCCAGACCGATAATGTCGCCGGCTCCCGCGCATTTGACTTCGATCCGTTCGAGGCCCTGGTGTGCGAACAGGGCTGTCACTGTGCCGCGCTCGCGCCGGCCGTCTTTATGAATGCACACAATCGAATCTCCGACTTTTACCCGGCCGCTTACGATGCGGCCGAAGGCCAGCCGGCCGAGGTAGTCGGAATAATCCAGATTGGAAATCAACATCTGAAAATAGGTCTCCGGCGCCTTGGGTGGCGGGGGAATGTGGTTGATAATGGCCTCAAACAAAGGTTCCATCGAGGTACTCGGCTCATGGATTTCTCTCATCGCGTACCCCTCCTTGGCGCTCGCATAAATGACCGGAAAATCGAGCTGCGCATCGGTGGCATCGAGCTCGATGAAAAGGTCAAAAACCATGTCTAACACCTTGTGCGGACGAGCATTCTCCCGGTCGACCTTATTGATGACCACAATCGGACGCGCGTGGTTTTGTAAGGCTTTCCGGAGCACAAACTTAGTCTGTGCTTGCGGGCCATCATGCGAGTCGACCACGAGCAGCACGCCATCGACCATTTTCATAATGCGCTCTACTTCTCCGCCAAAATCGGCGTGACCGGGAGTATCAACGATGTTGATGTGGTAGTCCTTGTATTTGAAAGCCGCATTCTTCGCTTTGATCGTGATCCCCTTCTCCCTTTCGAGGTCCATTGAGTCCATCACACGTTCCTCGAGCTTTTGATTAAGCCGGAACGTACCCGACTGACGCAGTAGCTGGTCTACAAGCGTTGTCTTCCCATGATCGACATGGGCGATGATAGCAATGTTGCGAATATGTTCCATAGCAGACGACGGAGAATCGGCACCATGGCTGCGCCTGTCCGCATCGTCAACGAGGTTTGCGTTCAATCATCAGTAACCAAGGAGAGTTCAGGTCAGATAGCAACAAGCCTTTTTGTAACATGGGCGTCTCGCCTGTGATCTTCGTCGATGGTCGGGCGGGACGCCCGTGATCTTCGCCGGTCACGGGCGGGACGCCCGTGTTACAAAGCTGGCAATCTTTCAAACTGATTTGAATCCGACAAAAACAGTGCCGCCTTGGGATCTCCGTAATCTGAGCCAATATTAATCCCGATCATCCCTCCGAGTTTCATCGGACCCGCCTCGCGATGGGTGTGCCCGCAAACCACAGCGATAACCTTCTTCCTGAACTCCCAGATCGCAGCCCCCATCGAACGGTTCCCGAGATAAGCGCGGAAGAATGCGTAGACCGAAGGAGAAAAGTCTGCGGGCAGCTCGGTAACCGGCGGCACGCCGAGTAATTCTTCGAAAGGAGGGGTATGCAACACTACAATGACTCGAGCATCGCCAGATTCCGAGAGGCGCAGTTTCACGCCTTCGACCTGCTCCAGAGCGACCGTTCGAGGGTGTAATCCGTCCGGCATCAGCTGAAAGTCGCGCCAACGCAAAGGAGAAGCCGTGGAAGGGCTGCCGCGAAGGTAGTCTTCGTCGGTCACGAGCACGTCGCCATACGCAAGACCCGGTACGGCGAAGCCGAGATCGTAGTGGCCGTAGCCACCGACTATGGTAAGGCCCGGGAGCGGAAGGTTTTGGACATCCAGGAGCACAACGCCCAGGGCCTTGGCCGGTGGCGCCCAGTAGCGGTCGATAACCGTTGAAAGCATCCGACAATCGTTCCGCGCGTTGTCGTGCAGCCAGAAATCATGGTTGCCGAGGCAGACAGCGAGCGGATTTTTCGGGAAACAACTGCGTATCTCCTCCAGGGTATCACCGGCTTGCGGCGCGCTCGACAGGTCCCCGGCAACGATGACCGCATCAGGTCGATAGCGCTCGGTCCAAGCTCGGAATCTTTCCAGTGTCCGGTCGCGTGTCGCCTTAAGCAGATGGAGATCGGCCGTAAATAATATCTTCACGACACCGGCACCCCGAAACCTCCGCCCCCGGGAGTTTCGACAACAACCTGATCCCCGGCGTCAACCTCAGTTTTTGAACAACTAGCGAGCTCCTCAATCCGGCCGTCGCCTCGGCAGATAAAGGTCCTGCCCACTTGACCGGAACCGCCACCTTCCAAACCAAACGGCAGCACCAGTCGATGATTGGCCAGAATGGCCACGCTCATCGACTCACGAAAACGTATCTTGCGGATGACACCATCGCCTCCTCGCCAAAATCCTGCGCCACCGGAACCTCGTCGAATCTTAAACGACTCGAGCAGCACAGGGTAGTGCGACTCAAGAATTTCCGGGTCAGTCAACCTGGTGTTCGTCATGTGGGTATGAACCGCGGAAGCACCGCAAAATCCACGCCCGGCTCCAGCACCGCCGCAAATCGTCTCGTAATACTGATAGCGGCTATTGCCGAATGTGAGATTGTTCATCGTTCCTTGGCCGGCGGCCAGCACCCCGAGCGCGCCATAGAGTGCGTTCGTGATCGCTTGCGACGTTTCCACGTTCCCGGCGACAACCGCGGCAGGCGACTTTGGCTGCAGCATTGAACCTTCAGGAACCACGATGTTGAGCGCTTCAAGGCAACCATCGTTCAGTGGGATATCCTCTTTGACTAGCGTCCGAAAAACATACAGCACTGCAGCCTGCACTATCGATGGCGGAGCATTAAAATTATCCGGGACCTGAGGTGACGAACCAGAAAAATCGATCGTGGCGCGGCGCGCATCCGGATCGACATCAATTCGCACCCGGATCTCGGCACCGGAATCCATTTTCTGAACGAAATACCCCGGTTTCAGGCGGTCAATCACCCGCCGCACGCCTTCGGCCGCGTTTGCCCGAACGTGACCCATATAAGCCTGAACCACTTCCAGACCGAATTGTTTGACCATGGCGGCCAGTTCCCGCACTCCTTTTTCGTTCGCAGCAATCTGGGCATGCACATCGCCCAAATTCTGCGGAACATTTCGAGCCGGATATCGAGCACTAGTGAGAAGCCGGACGAACGCCTCTTCCCGAAAGTGACCATGCTCCACCAGCAGAAAATCTGTAATCAGAACCCCTTCTTCCTCGATGGTCTGGCTGTCTGGTGGCATTGATCCCGGAGTGACTCCGCCGACATCTGCGTGATGGCCGCGACTTGCCACCCAGAAAAGGAGCTGTTTCTGGTCATCAAAGACCGGCGTTACAACGGTAATGTCGGGAAGATGCGTACCGCCTGCGAATGGATCGTTTAAAGCGTAGACGTTCCCCGGCCGAATTTCATCCTTCCGGCGCTGAATGATCGCCCGGACAGCCTCTCCCATGGAGCCGAGATGCACAGGGACATGCGGCGCATTGGCAACCAGTCTTCCTTCCGCGTCGAACAGCGCGCAGGAGAAGTCCAGCCGCTCCTTGATGTTGACTGAGTATGCGGAGTTCTGCAGAACGGCGCCCATCTGCTCCGCAACCGACATGAAAAGGTTATTGAAAATTTCGAGTAAGATTGGATCTACCTCGACTCCGGCCACGACTCGCGTCGCTCGCGGCCGCGCTCTACTGAGCAGGAGATCCAGGCGGGGGGTTATCTGAGCTTTCCAACCTGGCTCAACAACGGTGGTAGCTGTTCGTTCGATGATGATGGCCGGCCCTTCGATGTTCGTTCCAGAAGCCATGCGTTCCCGTTCAAAGACCGGCGTCGACCTCCACCTCCCGGCAAACACGGCATTCACCTCGGCAATCGGCCCCGGTTCAGCACTATCACTGGGCTTGGGCAGGTGCTCACTTCTATTCTCGGTCCCGCTGATCGCCTCAACCGAGACGGAGTCGATCATCAGGCATAGTTCGTCGGGGTCCATCACAAACCCGAATCGCATCTGGTGCGCCATCTGGAATGCCTCCCTCATCTCGGGAATGGAACCGGCATCGACCGTCAATGGCGTATTTGTGCCCCGGTATCGAACGTTGAATTTCCGGACGATGGTTTCCGCCAGGGAGTGCTGAGCGTGCAACTCCTCCCGGGCCTCATGCTCCAGCCGATCCAACAATTCGCCAGCTTGAGTGACGCCCTCTTTATCCATCGGCTTTTCCACAGAACTCTCTCTCAAGGCGCGTAGTTCGGCCAGTCCGATGCCATAGGCAGACAACACTCCCGCGAGGGGATGAATCAAAATACGATCCATACCGAGCGCATCGGCCACGGAGCAGGCATGCTGTCCACCCGCACCGCCGAACGTCACCAGCGTGTAGCCGCTCACGTCGTAGCCGCGAGCCGTTGAGATCTTCTTGATCGCGTTGGCCATATTTTCCACGGCGATACGCAGAAAACCGCTCGCCACCTCTTCTGCGGAAAGTCCTCCAATCTCGATGGCAAGCGCTTCGAAACGCTCGATCAGCAGTTCACGGTCAATCGGCAAATCGCCGTGTGGACCAAAGATTTTTGGAAAGAAATTCGGGCACAAGCGCCCCAACATGACATTGCAGTCGGTCACGGTCAGCGGACCTCCGCGACGATAGCAAGCCGGTCCCGGACTAGCTCCTGCGCTCTCCGGACCTACCTTGAGGCGCGTCCCGTCGAATCGACAGATCGAACCGCCACCGGCTGCCACGCTGTGGATGTGCATCATTGGCGCGCAAATACGCACTCCGCCAACCTCCGTTTCAAATCGACGCTCGAACTCCCCGGCGAAATGCGTCACGTCTGTCGAGGTTCCACCCATGTCAAATCCGATGATCCGTTCAAAGCCGGCCCGCAGCCCGATCGCGGCCGCTCCGACCACTCCGCCTGCCGGGCCGGACAAGATAGAATTCTTTCCTTGGAATACTGTCGCGTCCGCCAAACCCCCGTTTGATTGCATGAACAACAAACGCACTTCGGGCAATGCTCCCCGGACCTGCTCGACGTATTGGCGAAGCACAGGCGAAAGATAAGCATCCGCAACGGTGGTGTCGCCTCGATTCACCAACTTGATCAATTGGCTGGTGGTATGGCTGGTCGAAACCTGAGTGAAACCGACCTGGCGCGCGAGCTCAGCGATTCTCTCTTCATGTCGAGGATATCGGTAGCCGTGCAAACACACGATTGCGACCGCTCGTATGCCACGGCGAAACAGGTCCAGGAGTGATTCCCGGACCGCTGCCAAGTCGAGAGGCTCAATCTCCTCACCCTCGGCAGAAATCCGGCCGGCGATCTCGACAACCGTTTCGTACAGCTGTTCCGGCAAGACAATCTGCAAGTCAAAAAGCCTCGGCCGTTGCTGCGTTCCAATCTTGAGCACGTCGCCGAAGCCGCGATTGATGACAAGAGCAACCCGTTCTCCTTTCCGCTCAAGCAGCGCGTTGGTTGACACCGTCGTGCCCATCTTAACCGCTTCGATCCGTTCACCCGGAATGGGTTCACCGGGTTGCAGGCCGAGCATCCGGCGAATTCCTTCAACCGCGGCATCCGCGTAATGCTCCGGATTATCGGACAGCAGTTTGGCACACAGAATCTCTCCATCCGGCGCACGCCCAACAACATCGGTAAACGTACCGCCTCGATCGATCCAGAATTGCCACCGCGCCGGGTGCTGTTCCATGTGGTTAAGAAGTTCAGGAGTCACAGAGCCTGCATCGCTCACAAATCTTTTGCGATTTGTGAGCGATGCAGGCTAACTCCTCAGGAACTCCAACACTTGGGCGAGGGCCCGGCCACGGTGACTCAGACTGTTTTTGATCTCGGGTTGAAGTTCCCCAAACGTTTCCGAATACCCGTGTGGAATAAACATGGAATCGTACCCAAATCCACCGTGCCCGCGCTCTTCCGGAATCACTTTTCCCTCGATGGTTCCGACAAAAGACCCGAGCAACGCACCCTGGCTAGCCAAAACCATGACACAGCGAAAACGGGCGGGGAACTCGGTTCCGCTCAATGCCTTCAATTTCCCAAGCAACGCAAACCGATTGTCGGCATCCTGTGCGTTTGGGCCGGCGAACCGAGCCGACTTGACTCCCGGAGCGCCGTTCAGAGCGTCCACCTCGAGACCGGAATCATCCGCCAGAACCAACCCGGTAAAAATTCGTGAAATCGTGAGGGCCTTGAGGGCAGCGTTTTCTTCAAAGGTCGCACCGTTCTCCTCAATTCTCGGAGCGTGCATCAGCGCACTCAAATCGCTGACCTGCCAGCCGGAGCCTAGCATTTGACTGATTTCCCGGGTCTTATGGCCGTTGCGCGTGGCAATTAAAAGTGTTTGCATCGTACGGTGACCACCTCAAAGTTGCCTCCTCCGTGGAGGCTGTTCAAACATCGCAGGCAACCGCGAGCCTGGAAGATGGACCACCTCATTGCGGATCAGCACTAGACAATAGCAAATGAGCGAGCGACGAAAACAGTTTCCGTTTCTGCAATTCGAACCGAAATGGCAACGACTTTGGGAGGAAAGGCAAACCTTTCATGCGCCAAACCCGGGTGAACCCGGGTTCGATCCAGCGAAGCCCAAGTTCTATGTGCTTGACATGTTCCCGTATCCCAGCGGTGAAGGACTCCACGTAGGCCACCTGGAAGGCTACACCGCAACCGACATCATCGCTCGATACAAGCGAATGAAAGGCTTCAATGTGTTGCATCCCATGGGGTGGGATGCATTCGGATTGCCCGCGGAACAATTCGCTATCAAGACGGGACAACATCCGTCGGTCGCGACTGTCCGCAACATCGAACGCTTCAGAAGCCAGCTCAAAAAAATCGGGTTCAGCTACGACTGGCTGCGCGAAATCAACACGACTGATCCAGGTTATTACAAGTGGACCCAATGGATCTTTCTCAAACTATACAATTCCTGGTTCGATCCCAAAGAGAAGGCAGCCCGTCCCATTGACGAGCTTATTGAGCAGAGGGAGCGAGAATATCCTCACGAATCGGCGGAGGAGCGTCTGGAATTCATCAATAGCCGACGTCTCGCCTACGTCACGGAGGCGCCCGTGAACTGGTGCCCTGACCTCGGCACCGTCCTGGCCAACGAAGAGGTCGTCGACGGCAAGAGCGAAATTGGAGGGTTTCCCGTGGTGCGGCGACCGATGCGCCAATGGATGTTGCGTATCACTGCTTACGCCGATCGCTTACTGGAAGAGCTTGAAGGGCTCGATTGGCAAGAGTCGATCAAAGCTCTGCAACGAAATTGGATCGGCCGCAGCGAGGGCGCCATGGCGAATTTCGCAGTCGATGGCCTGGAGGAGCTGATTACCGTTTTTACAACCCGTCCAGACACCCTTTTCGGCGCAACCTACGTTGTCCTTGCCCCTGAGCACCCGTTGGTTAATCGGGTGACAACCGAAGCGCAAAAGGCGGCTGTCGTTGGGTACCAGGAAAGGGTGGCTGCCAAATCTGATCTTGAACGCACTGACCTCGCAAAGGAGAAGACCGGCGTTTTTACTGGCGGATTTGCTATTAACCCGGTGAACCAGGAAAAGATTCCGATCTGGATCGCTGACTACGTTCTGATCAGCTACGGAACCGGTGCTATCATGGCGGTCCCGGGCCACGACGACCGCGACTTCGAATTCGCTAAGAAATTTGGTATCGATATTCGCTACGTGGTCGAACCACCAACGCCGACCGAATCCTGTTTTACCGGCGATGGCGTGGCTAAGAACTCCCGGTTTTTGGATGGATTGCCTACCCCGGAGGCGAAACGGAAGATTATAGATTGGCTGGAAGCGGAAGGCCTTGGGAGGGGATCGATCACTTACAAGTTGCGGGACTGGCTGTTCTCGCGCCAACGTTATTGGGGTGAACCGTTTCCGATTATCTGGCGCGACGGCCAGCATCAAGGCCTTCAAGAATCGGATCTCCCGGTTGTTCCTCCCCCGCTCGACGACTACCGACCGACCGGTACGATCGAACCTCCACTGGCCAAGGCCAAGGAATGGATCACACTTTCCGACGGAGCGACCCGCGAGCTCAACACCATGCCGCAATGGGCTGGATCATGCTGGTATTTCCTACGATTCACGTCGCCGCACGAGACGAACCGTTTCGTTAATGAAATCGCTGAGCGCTATTGGATGGCTGGCACCGAAGCCCGGAACCATCGGCGCGGTGGGGTTGATTTGTACGTCGGCGGAACCGAGCACGCGGTGCTCCACCTTTTATACGCGCGGTTCTGGCACAAATTGTTGTACGATCTCAATTACGTTTCCACGATCGAACCATTTCAGCGGTTGGTGAACCAGGGGATGATCCTTGGGCAGGACAACCAGAAGATGTCCAAGAGCCGCGGCAACGTCGTGACTCCCGACGACATTGTCGAAGAATATGGCGCGGATTCATTGCGCCTCTATGAGATGTTTCTGGGTCCTCTCGAAGCGACCAAGCCCTGGAGCATGAGCGGGGTTGAAGGCGTTTACCGTTTCCTCGCAAGAGTTTGGCGTCTCGCTATGGATGAGGATCAGGAAGGCGAGTGGAACCTTTCCCCCGCGTTGGCAAGTGTCGAACTGAACCCGAAACAGCTAAGGATCGTACACGCGACCATAAAGAAGGTCTCCGAAGACACTGAATCGCTCTCTTTCAATACGGCGATCGCGCAGATGATGATCTTCGTAAATGAATTTACGGGCGCGGAAATCCGGCCGGTGGAGGCCGTTCGCACTTTATTGATCCTTTTGAATCCGTTCGCACCTCATCTCTCTGAAGAGCTGTGGTGGCGCCTCAACACCGGGTTCGCCGGGTTTGATGGGATGGTCTGCCAGCAGCGCTGGCCCGAGTGGGACCCTCAATTCCTTGCCGAAAACGACGTGGAAATTGTAATCCAGGTCAACGGGAAGTTGCGCGACAAGGTTACCGTCCAGAGGGACCTCGAAAATGAAGAGCTGAAGCGAGTGGTGCTTGCTTCCGTGAAGGTCAAAGAGGCCGCGGGCGACCGACCGGTTCGGAAGGTCATCATTGTTCCAAATAAACTCGCGAACGTTGTGTTGGAGTAAATGACTCTGTTAGTTTGACGTTGTCGTGTAGGCGAAGCGTCCCGCTTTGCATCGATCTCATGAAGAAGCAAAGCGAGACGCTTCGCCTACATCTCGGTTGCGGCTCTGCCGCGCTTGGAATCTGCGGTTTCAAATTCGGAATTTAGGTTAAATGAGCGCACCCCGCACCGATTATCACATTCACACGACGCTCTGTCATCATGCGGTGGGGGATCCGATCGAGTATGTAGAGGCAGCGCGTCGAGCCGGGTTGACCGAGATCGGCTTCGCCGACCATAACCCGATGCCGCAACAATTCGACGCCTGGCGGATGTCGATCGACGATCTGCCGCGGTACCTCGACATGGTCCAAGGAGCACGATCGACCGGGTTTTCCGTTCGCCTTGGGCTGGAGTGTGATTTCGTGGCGGGCTACGAATCCTGGATTGAGGAGCTGGCAGGAAAGGCGCCGTGGGACTACCTCATCGGCAGCGTTCACTACATCGCTCCGGGTTGGGATGTAGACAACCCAAAATACCTGGCGCGATTCAAACAGTACCCCGTCGAAGAGATCTGGGCGCTGTATTGGAAGCAATACATCCGCTGCATCGAAAGTAGGCTCTTTGATTTTGTCGCTCACCCGGACTTGGCGAAGAAATTTGGCTATCGACCGGCAGGAGATCTGCGTCGCTATTACGAACCGGTTGTAGAATCTTTGGCTGAGAACGACGTGGCGTTTGAGATCAACACAGCCGGCCTTCGCAAAGAGGCGCAGGAGATCTATCCGGCTGCAGGTTTTGTTGAGCTCGCAAAACAAGCCGGGGTCCCGATGTTGATCAATTCCGATGCGCATGCCCCTGAAGAGGTTGCGTACGGGTTCGAGCCTGCAAGAGATCTGGCTCGCCGGGCCGGCTATTCGAAGGTCTGCCGCTTCGAGCAACGCCAGCGCATCGAAGTTTCCTTATGATTCTGACCGCGCGGGGTCGGATTGTAGAGTTTCCTCGTCGTCCATTGATCATGGGGATCGTGAACATCAACAATGATTCGTTCGCCGGAGACGGCTCCCTGGACATCAACCGAGCCATTGAAACCGCACGAAGCCACGTCCTTTCCGGTGCCGACATCATCGACGTCGGTGGTGAGAGCGCGCGAACGAATCGCCCGGCAATCGATGAAGATGTGGAGGTCGCCCGAGTCAGACCGTTCCTCGAGCGCTTTCACGAATCTTACGCTGGAGCAACGCCGCTCGATGGATCACAGCTATTCCCCCCGTTGCTCTCGATTAACACCTGGCGGCCGCGAGTTGCCCAGGCGACGCTCCGGGTCTGTGGCCACCTGTTGAATGATATGAGCGCTCTTCCGACCGACGAAAACGCGGTGATCGCCGCAAAATTTGGGGCTGGTCTTCTGATCATGCATTCGGTCGGGTTACCAAAACAGAAGCACACGCATGTCCAGTACCCAGACATACTCTCTACGCTGGATAGCTTCTTCGAGCAGAAGATAGGCCAAGCAATCGGCGCTGGTCTCCAGAGAGAAGCGCTCGTGCTCGATCCCGGCATCGATTTTGCCAAGCAAAGACCGGATAACATCCGGATCCTTCGAGGATTAGAACGGCTCCAACATTTTGAGCGCCCGATTCTGCTTCCAGTTTCCCGTAAAACGGTGATTGGCGACGTCCTCGGAATTACTAACCCGGCAGATCGCGATGCCGGAACGATTGCTTGCGTCGTCGCGGGCACGTTGCGCGGTGCCTCGTTGTTTCGTGTGCACAATGTTCACGCTGTATTCCAAGCGCTCAGCGTCATTTATCCAATCGTAGGTGATCTACCGATCGGGTGAGGTTAGGTGAACCGTGCTCGTCCTTATGGTAGCTCGTGCTCGATCGGCCATCGGCGCCGAGAAGAGGGCCCTCCATCTTTCCGCAACTGTTTTGTCCCGGCGAGCGCGGCAGCGGAGCGGAGCTTTTCTCGAGCACGAGCACGAGCACGGGCATAAGGACGATTCCCCAACTTCGGGATCCTGGTTAAATTGCAGGCCCCTAGGACGAGCCCTGATCTCCTGCCACCAGCGGCCCGCGCCGTTTGTAAAAGTCATACCGCGACAAAATCGTTCTCACGTATCGCGCTGTGGACGGAAAATCGATGCTATCCTGGAAGGTTTGAGCCGTAACCGGTTGGCCCTTCTGAACCGCCGTACGGACCCAGCGATCCACTCTGCTTCTGCCGGCATTGTATTCCGCAAGCGCGAAGGGAACGGCGTCGTCCTCGCCATTCCAACGTTGGACTGCCTTACTCAGATACCAAGTTCCGACCTGCAAGTTTATCTCCGGAACGAGCAATTGTTCCGGATGCGGGTCCGGCAACCCTTTCGCAGCCGCCCAATCTCGCGCGGCGAACTCCGAAACCTGCATCAGACCACGTTCACCATTGCGACCGATCATGTCCGCCTGAAATCGGCTTTCTCTCCAGACGACAGCTTTGATCAAGCGAGGATCCAAATCGTATTCGCGTGCTACCTTCACGATCAGGGAATCGAATCGCCGATAGTCCGTCCAGTCTTTTAACTCGCGCAGGACATAGACCGGATCATGGGATCGAAGCGCCAGATAAGCGACCGCGGTCACACATGACAGCAAGAGCACAAGGCCGACCTTCAGGAGGAATAGGCCTGCCACTCCCCACCGACTGTTCTGATTTTGACTTTGCTCGAAAGCCATTAGACTACGACAATCATCATGCAGCTGTACGCGCGAGTCATCACCGATGATCCCACGGCTAAAGAACTAGATTACTCCATCCCTGAGTCTTTTACCGGCAAAGTTCACGTCGGTTCGCGAGTTAAGGTTCCGGTACGCTCGCGCGAAATACTAGCAACCGTCGTTGCGCTCGTCGACACTCCGTCAGTACCGGCGCCAAAATGCGTCGCGGCTCTTATCTCGGAGAGTCCTATTCTGAACAAGTCGTTGTTAGCGCTGGCGCGTTGGATGGCGGAATACTATTGCTGTTCGGTCGAAGCCGCGATTCGCTCTGTCTTGCCGCAAGTGATCAGAAAGGCCGAGCTTGGCTTTAAGCGAGAACGGATTGTTTCGGTCAACAACGCGATTGCGGAGGAGGAATTTAAAAAGTTCGCGACGAAGGCCCCCCGCCAAGCAGAAGTATTGCGATTCGCGATCGAGGTCGCCGAGCCACTCCGCTGGAGGGAATTGCAACTGCGCGCAGCCACCACGGACCGGACCATCCAGCATTTGGTGGACCGCGGCCTGCTACGAGTCGAACTTGAAACCGCTGACCGCGACCCGTACGCCAACGAACGGTTTGTTCAAAGCACCGCCTTCGAATTGAATTCGGGCCAGAAACAGGCTTTGGAAATTGTTGTAGAGTCCATCAAAGCCAAGGATAGCCGGCCGATCCTTCTGCACGGAATCACCGGCAGCGGCAAAACCGAGGTTTATCTGCAGGCGATCGATCTTTGCCTGCGGCAGGGGTTTAGCGCGCTGGTGCTGGTACCGGAAATATCGCTGACACCCCAAACCGTCGAACACTTCAAGATGCGATTTCAGTCCGAATTGATCGCGGTGCTGCACAGCCACCTCTCGGCGGGTGAACGTCACGATGAGTGGCACAAACTCAACAGTGGCAGAGCCCGAGTCGCGATCGGCGCGCGAAGTGCCGTCTTCGCCCCTGTTCAGCGCCTCGGTCTAATCGTGGTCGACGAGGAACATGAGACATCCTACAAACAGGAAGAAGCGCCGCGGTATCACGCACGCGACCTGGCTGTCGTGCGTGCCCAACTCGATCAATGCGCAATTCTGCTGGGTAGCGCGACCCCGTCTCTGGAGAGCTACCAGAACGCCAAGAACGGGAAATACCGGCTCGTTCACTTAGCCTCGCGCGTCGATGACCGCCAGCTCCCGCTGATACGGGTGGTCGATATGCGGCAAGAATATCTGAAACAAAAACATCTCCCTCTAATCTCGACCACCCTGGCAAACGCGATCGAAACGCGACTTGCCAAAAAGGAGCAGACAATCCTGTTCTTGAACCGGCGCGGGTTCGCCACTTCACTGGTTTGCAATCAGTGCGGCTACGTATGCGAATGTCCAAACTGCAGCGTCGCGCTCACTTTCCATCTCGGTGAAAATCGGCTCAAGTGCCATTTATGCGGCCATATCGCGCTGGCACCGCGTAAATGTCCGAAATGCTCCGACCCATCTATCCGATTTGCAGGATACGGAACCGAGAAAGTCGAAGGTGCCACCCAAAAGATTTTTCCGTCGGCAACGGTGGCAAGAATGGACGCCGATTCGATGACGCGAAAAGATGCTTACCGCCAGATTTTGCAAGCATTCCGTATCGGTAAAATCGATATTCTGGTCGGGACACAAATGATCGCTAAAGGGCTGGATTTTCCAAACGTGACGCTGGTGGGCATCATCAATGCCGATATCGGATTGCACATGCCAGATTTTCGAGCTGGCGAACGGACGTTTCAGCTCTTGACCCAGGTCGCCGGCCGCGCCGGTCGAGGCGACATGGCGGGCGAAGTCTATGTTCAGAGTTCGACCCCATTTAGTCCCTCTATCCAGTTCGCGCGGCATCATAATTTTGAGGGGTTCTGGGAGCAGGAAATTGAGTTTCGGGAGCGGTGTGAGTACCCCCCTTTTGTCCATTTGCTCATGGTCCATATCCGTTCTGAACATCAACGGCGCGCGCAATTTACGGCGGAAACCATCCATCGCCGGATAAACGACCAGCTGGAAGCGGGTGTGACCCTTCATCCGGTGGTGCCGGCCCCGATCGAACGGTCCAAAGGATACTATCGATACCAGATTCTCCTACGAACGAAGTCGATCCGTCGCCTTAGCAAGAACATCCGGTCGACCATCGAAAAGCTGACATTTCCCGACGATGTCCATGTGTCGGTAGACGTCGATCCATATCAACTTTTGTAGAAAGGCTCGGTTGGGCGCGGGCATGTGCACCCGCGTGGCCCGCGTCTACCGGCTTGGGAGCACATCCACGTCATTGAGACGTGCGACGCCGGTCGCGCGGGAGCGCGCCCCTACCGACTCTGCCGGTGTTCGATGGTCTGGATCGCGGTAGTACGAAAACGCGCCGGCCTTTCGTTGCGAACAAACGTGAATTCCATCCGGCCGCCGCAGAACAAATGCCCCGGCTTAAACGCGTGACAAAAGCCGAACCCGCATCCGGAAATCCTGACTCTGCCCGACGGCCGATCGCTGCGTGAACAGTGGAGCTGAACCTCCTGGCGATCGATCACGGTGAAAACGTAGTTTGTATGCTGCGTGACAACGCTAAGCGTGTCACCAGGGTTAAGGCGCTCGAGTGAGAACTCCTCCGGGTCCAATTCCGCGTATTTCGACGCGAACTCTTCCCAGTCTGAGATTGCCGCTCTCATCAGCTTAGAAAACTCATACCATCTCAACTAGAACAGAAGCAAGGAGAAGAGAGGAGAGAGTGTCAGTGTCAGTGCCAGTGCCAGTCGCGGAATGGCAAACAACGCTTGGCAGTTTATATCCAACTCGGAAAATAATAGATGAATAGTCGACAGATCCTTCAAGATTACCGGCTATGTGGCTAGCAGCCACTGGCACTGGCACTGACACTAACACTCCCTATTCATACCTCAGTGCCTTCACCGGATCCAGGCGCGCCGCAAAATACGCCGGAATGAGAGCGGCGATGGAACAGATTAGAAAACCGCTCACACAGATCACGAAAACGTCTCGTGGGACAATCTCGGCCGGGAT
>JAFAJU010000299.1 GCA_019236035.1 Verrucomicrobiota bacterium
TGGTTGACCACCGCCTTGATGCCGGCAGCGTTGGCCTGGTTGATGAAGGAGCGCATTTTGGTTCCCAAGATGCGCTTTGCGACGGCCCGATCGAGCAGAGCAGCCAGCCCGGTTATTGGCTTCAGCAAGTGGGCGCCGTCCTTCTCTTCCGAAAGGCCTTTGTCCACTTTCAGGAATGGCACAACGCGCTTCACGTTCCAAAGATAGTCCGCGGTAGGCTGTCCCTCGACGTCCCGGTCCATTGTGCCCTCGAACAGGATCGCGCCGAAAATTCGGTCGCCGTTAAAGCTGGGGCTAGTGATGATGCGCGTGCGCATCTGATGCACGAGTGCAAACATCTCCTCTTCGTTGGACCACGCGCTTTCCTTGATTCCGTAAGCACGCAACGCTTTGGGCGTGCTGCCACCGCTTTGGTCCAGCGCGGCAATGAAGCCGGGCTGTGTCTTGATTTTTCGCTGCTGTTGTTCCTTGATGCTGGGCGTGTTCATTACGTGTCTCTCATTTTCCGGTAACACCGGATCAGGCTGTTGGTGAACTGTCTTGCTTGAGATTCGGAGTCAGTTTGGGACCGGGCTTAAACTCCCGGGGGTCTTTCTGTCCCTGCCCATAATCTTCACGTGGATTGCGCCGACATCAACCGTTAGCAGGTCCATAGTTGATTGAGCAGTTCTTGAAGCCTCGGTTGTCAATTGGACAGATCATTGTGCGGCCAATAGTTCCTTCGCCACGGCGACAACTTGATCGGGCTCAAAGCCGAACTTCTTTTGCAACTCTTTGAGCGGCGCAGAAGCCCCAAATGTGTGCATGCCGATGACGCGACCTTTCTCACCAACGTAGCGCTCCCATCCGAAGGTAGAGGCCTGCTCGACGGCCACCCGCGCTTTGACGTTTGGCGGCAGTACGCTCTCCCGATACTCTTTGGTCTGGTGTTCAAAAATCTCCCATGACGGCATAGAGACCACCCGTGCTTTGACACCGTCCTGGAGCAGCCTCTCATAGGCTTCAACCGCGAGACTGACCTCGCTGCCGGAAGCGATCAGGATCAGCTCGGGATTCGCGCGCGGAGCGTCGGCCAAGACATAGGCGCCCTGTGCGACACCGCTGGCTGGAGAGTATTTGCTTCGATCTAAAGTCGGCAAAGGTTGCCGTGACAGCGCCAGCACCACAGGCTGGTGGCGCAATTGTATAACGTAGCGATAAGCTTCCACTACCTCGTTCGCGTCACTGGGCCGCAGTGTCACAAGCCCAGGGATAGCTCGGAGCGAAGCGAGATGCTCCACCGGTTGATGCGTCGGGCCATCTTCGCCATCGCCCATGGCGTCGTGAGTGAAAATGAAAATGGTCGGCAACTCCATTAACGCGGAGAGCCGGATGGAAGGCCGCGCGTAGTCGCTGAAGATGAAGAAAGTCGCGCCGAACGGGCGGAGCTTAGACAGCGACAGGCCGTTTACAACCGCTGCCATGGCGTGTTCGCGAATTCCGAAATGCAGGTTCTTTCCGCTCGGATTGCCGGTTTGAAAATCTCCCGCACCCTCGTATTTCAAAGTGGTCTTGTTGGATGGCCCGAGGTCGGCGGAACCGCCCAGGAACCAAGGTATGTTCTGCGCGAGAATGTTGAGCACTTTACCTGAGGCTTCTCGGCCGGCCATGCCCTTCTGGTCAGTTGCGAAAACGGGGAGATTGCGATCCCAGCCAACCGGCAGTTCGCGGCGCTGCATTAGCTCAATCTCACCAGCCAGTTCTGGGTATTTAACGGCGTAGGCCGCCAAACGATCCGTCCACTCCCGACGGGCTCTCGCTCCGCGCATTCCGATACCCGCCGCGAAGTGCTCGCGGACTCCGTCAGGAACCAGAAACTTCGCGTCCTCGGGCCAACCGTAACTGCGTTTGGTAAGCCGGACTTCCTCATCGCCGAGCGGCTCCCCATGGGCCTCTGCGGTATCTTGTTTGTGGGGAGAACCGTAGCCGATATGACTGTCTAGGACGAGGAAGGTCGGCCGGTCCTTGGTCTGCTGGAAGACCTGGAGAGCGTGCTCGATTCGATCGACATCGTTGGCGTCACCAACCCGCAGAACGTTCCAGCCGTACCCTAGGAAGCGGGCCGCGATGTCCTCCGTGAAGGCAATTCGCGTATTCCCTTCAATGGTGATGTGATTGTTGTCGTAGATCCAGCAGAGATTATCTAACCCAAGATGGCCAGCCAGTGACGCGGCTTCCGAGGCGACACCCTCCATCATGCAGCCGTCCCCACAAACGGCGTAGATATGGTAGTCAAAAACATCGAAGTCTGGCTGGTTGTAGCGGCTGGCGAGCCATTTCTGGGCAATCGCCATGCCAACACTGGTGGCAACGCCTTGCCCGAGCGGACCGGTCGTGGTCTCGACGCCAGAGACCCAGTGATACTCTGGATGCCCAGGCGCCTTGCTGTCGAGCTGGCGAAAATGGCGAATATCGTCCAGCGGGACAGAGGGGTTACCCAGTCTTTCGTAGTCTGCGTTCACCGCCTTGACTCCCGCCAAGTGCAGCGCAGACCAGAGCAACATCGACGCGTGGCCATTCGATAGCACGAAACGGTCGCGGTTGGGCCAAATCGGGTCCTCTGGATCGAATCGCATAACGCGGTTCCAGATCGTGTAAACCAAGGGCGCAAGCGCCATCGGCGTGCCAGGATGCCCGGACTTGGCCTGCTGCACGGCGTCGATCGAAAGCGTGCGAATGGTGTTTATTGACAATTGGTCTAATTCTGCGGTTGTCATTGCATTTATTTTCCGAGTTACCACCTATAGGTTTTTTCCGAAAAAATCATCTGGGAGAAATCAGGTGAACACCATTTCTACTTTTCCGTACTGGACGGGAGGTCTGCTCACACGCGCCGAGAGTGAACAGTTTGCGTGCCAACTTTTCATATCGACCCCCGGTGGCTGAATATCAACTGGTTATGCGATA
>JAFAJU010000334.1 GCA_019236035.1 Verrucomicrobiota bacterium
CCACGTTCCAGCATTGCCACCAGGTGGGCGTGCCATCCGTCATCAAGCTTTCTAAATATCTTCGCCACTACCGGGTCACGCCAGGATCGGACCGCCAGATCGCTGAGCACTATGAATTGTTCGGGTGTACGGCGCAGCCGCAAACGGATATCTTCGAACTCCATGCGAAGTTCTTCGAGAGCGGTCTGTTCCGCATCCTTGCAAACGGCGCGGTTATTTTGCAGGTCCTCCATCAAGTAGTCAACAACCCCGAGGATCAGTGCCTCCTTGCTCGGGAAATGGTAATGCAGCGTTCCGTTGTCTATTCCAGCTTCAGCCGCGACTTGACGAATGCGGAAGCCTTCCAGCCCGTTCTGTGCAATCAGGCGATAGGCTATTTCAACCAACTCGGATTTACGGTCTCTTTGACGCATTCGCTGAGTTTCGGCCGCGTGAAAAAATCCAATCTCTACCCCAGGATCGTCCCCAAGTAGTTTCAGTCAACCAGATGACCGAATATATGTCAAGCGGGTTTCTTTATAGTATCGGTATGCGAAGGCTGACCAATCGAACAACCAGACCTACCGTTTCATGGCGAGCGCCTGCAAATACTCGGTCCTGATCACGGTATGGTTCTCGCCGTTGGTCGCGAGATTCTTGTCTATCCAGAGCTGCTCCAAGTCACGCAAGAGTGCGGCTTGTTTCGGAGCATCGAGACGACCCAGCGCGACTTGTATTGGGCCGGCATTCTTCGTGAAGAATTCGGCGGAACGAGCGGCGCTTCTCTGTAACTCCCACCTCACGGACACGATGCTAGTTTCGACAGCATTGAAGCCCGGCTTCAACCAGTCGCGTACCGTAGAGTCTTCTCCCCAGAGAAAAGGAGATATCGCGCCTTCAGGAGGCGGCGGAAGGTATCGGCCGACAACCGCACCCATCTTCCCGCCAAAGCCAGATGCAGTCCAGTTGGCCAAAGCCAGCCGTCCGCCCGGCTTCAAGACACGCGCCATCTCCGAAGCAACGGTCGCGGGGAGCGGAGAAAACATGATCCCGAACATCGAAACCAGCACATCAAAACTGCCGTCTGGGTAGGGAAGCATTTCCGCAAAGCCTTCGTCGAAGCGGATGCTAAGTCCTTCGTGAGCCGCGTGCGCTCGAGCCTCCTCCAGCAGATGAGGCATCATATCCAAGCCGGTCACCATGGCACCTCGGCGGGCTAATGGGATGGTAACGTTACCCGTACCGCAGGCGACATCCAGCACACGCGCGCCAGGTTCGAGCTCCATCCGAGCGACGAAGCTCTCCGCCTCGGGAGCGCCCATTTCCCTGGCTATTGCGCCAAAATCACCGGCAATCCAGGGCGCGCGCATGGAATCCTTCATTTGGTCGATGCTTAGGTGTTGCATGATCATCTCTTTTTCAAAACTCGTATGTCTGCAATAGACTCTAGGATTGATCAGCCAGTCTCTATTTTGTCCTGATTGCCGCAATCGCTGTTCGGACCAGACCTTCGGTTGAAAATGAGCATGTCTGGGCGCTTGCGGCGCCGAGCTTCCGCCGATTGGACGAATAATGTCGTCGTTCCTCGCAGACGGCGTATCGGAGCACTAATTCCGGCAATTAGGACAAAACTCGCGGATTTCCAAAAACTCGCGCTCTAGTAGCTCCTATTAACCAGGAAGCAAACTAAACGCGGCGGGAAGAATTAACCTTCGCCGCTCATTACAAAAAAGAGGCTGACATTCCATGAAATTCGGTTTTATCTGTCCGCAAGTACCGGGCCACCTCAACGCGATAACCGCGCTGGCGCGTCACGTGCAGATGCGCGGCCACGATGTGGTGTTTCTTTATTCGTCAGGAGCCGCCGGTCTACCTTTTATCCCTGGCGAAGAAGAGGAGCGGGTATTCAGTGAGCGCAGAGCGGAAATTAGCAAGAAGCAGGGAGAGGAGGCTTTAAAATTTAGTATGAGCCTCATAATGAGCCAATCCGAGTCGATAATCAAATCATTGCCCACTATTGTGCAATCTAATCAAATCGATGCCCTGATAATAGACTACGTTCATTTCTATGTCGAATTAGCTGCAATCCAGTTAGGCATTCCATACATACACGTGTTCGCTGCGATGCACTTTGACTACTCCGGGCATACACCCCTTATGTGCTACGGCTGGCCTCATGAGACCACCGCCGCCGCTTTAGCCAGAAATCAAGATGGGGTAGCGAAATTTTTGCAGATGCTGCACGAGGCTAACGGGGAGATCAGGGCTCAGGCCGAGGCTGCCGGACTAAAGATCGACTGGAACGATCCGTGTTCAACACTCTCACCCTGGGCATCGATTTCCCAGGTCCCCAAAGCATTCGACTTCGAAAGCTCTCACTGGCCTTCACAGTTCCACCACACCGGACCATTCCACGATGGCCAGGGCCGAGAGCCAGTCGATTTTCCTTGGGAGCAAATAACCGGCGAACCGCTCATTTACGCTTCCATGGGGACCATACTTAATGGCCGTGCGGATGTATTCCGTACGATCATCGCGGCCCTCGCTAAGCATAAAGACCTGCAACTTGTGCTTTCGATCGGGGATCAGATCGATCCCCAGCAGCTTGGACCCGCTCCGAAGAATGCCATCATTGTTAAGCGGACGCCTCAATTAGAGTTGCTGAAGCGTGCCTCAGTCTGCATCACCCACGCAGGACTAAACACGGTGCTGGAATCTCTAGCGCAAGGAGTTCCACAAGTGGCCATCCCGGTGGCCTTTGACCAACCTGGGGTCGCCGCCAGAATCGCCCATCATCGAACCGGTGTCGTCACTTCGCTGGACAAGCTGACGGCCGACCACCTCTCTACGCTCTTGAACGAGGCGCTGAACAATTCCGCCTACCGAAATAATACCCTTAGGCTGCAACGGGCGATTGACGAGGCTAACGGATTGTCCGCCGCTGTGGATATCATTGAACAAGCACTCGGCATCAGCAGAAATTCGCTGCGCAGTTCAACCAAGGATTGCGGCAATAGAGACAAGAAAACGGCGGGCTCTTCAGTGCCAGTGTAGATCGCAAATACGGAATAGAAAAGCCGAACAAAATGTCGGCTACGAGGTTCAGAGCGAATCCACTACCCAAATATGAGACTTCAAGGTAAAACTGCATTAATCACCGGCGGTAACAGCGGCATCGGCCTGGCAACGGCGCGACTATTTGTAGCCGAAGGCGCACGAGTTGCCATTACCGGTCGGAACAAGACGACTCTCGACGCTGCTGCCAAAGAACTCGGCCACAATTTGCTCGCGTTTAGAGCCGATGTGTTGGATTCCAAAGCTCGCGAACTCATCTTCAAGGAGATTAAAGATGAGTTCGGTCATCTGGATATTGTCTTTGCCAACGCGGGCATCGGGCAATTCGGGTCGATTGCAGAAACATCTGAAGAACAATTTGATGAAGTCTTACGGACAAATCTGACGGGTGTATTCCTGACGATCAAGTCCGCCCTTCCGCTCCTGCGGACCGGCGCATCGATCGTTCTGAATGGGTCAATCGCAGAGTACATTGGTGCTCCGTCGGGTGCCGGGTGTTATGCAGCCAGCAAAGGCGGTATGCATTCGATGAGCCGTGCAATGGCGGCAGAGCTTTCGCCGCTCGGAATTCGCATCAACGTGGTGGCGCCCGGACCGATCAAGACTCCTATTATGGAGCGCCACCAGATGCCGCCGGAACAGAGTGCGGCCGTTGTCCAAACACTGGAGTCCAGCGTACCATTGGGCCGGCGTGGTGAGGCGGAAGAGGTAGCAAAAGTTGTTCTTTTCCTTGCCTCTGACGATTCGTCGTATGTCACGGCCTCCGAGATCGTCGTCGACGGCGGGATAACCGGTGCAATGTTTGGCGCACCAGTCTATGGCCGAGCCTTCTAATGAGCGAAAGCGGGTCTCAACGTGTTTTATCCACGGCGCAAATCGCAGCGCTGAAGGACCAGCTTTCAGGGTCTGGGTGCGCCGTCCACGAGCCCGGTTCGAGAGGATACGCAGAGGCTACACGCCTCTGGAATGGCGCGGTCGAGCGCAGGCCAGCCCTCGTCACGGCGTGTTCCAACACGAATGACGTCCGCACGGCTCTGCTGGCAGCGCGGGCAACTGGACTTCCGGTGTCGGTACGCAATGGCGGCCAGGACTGGGTTGGACGCGCCTTGCGGGACGGCGGCCTCGTTCTTGATTTGACTCCTATGCGGCAGTGCTCGGTGAATGTGGATGCTCTCGAAGCGACTGTTTCTGGTGGCGTGACGATTGCCGATTTGAACGCCGCAGCCGGCCAGCATGCTTTGGCGGCCGTCATCGGCAATGACGGCGCCGTCAGCATGGCCGGCCTTCTTTTGGGCGGCGGCTATGGACCGTTGATGACGCGCTTCGGGCTCGCTTCGGACAACCTGATCTCCGCTCAGCTTGTACTTGCGGATGGCACCGTCGTCTGGTGCGACGCAACTCACAACCGCGACCTGTTCTGGGCGGTCAAAGGCGGAGGCGGTAACTTCGGCGTCGTCACCTCGATGCGCCTCCGTTTACATAGGGTCGGAGAGGTCTTGTCTGGGAGTATCGTGTTCCCGTGGAGCGATGCACCCAGAGTGTTGGAGCGCTTTTCCTGGTTGATGCAAGGGGCACCGGATGAACTCGGAGGGGCCGCCATTCTTTCGCTTGGACCGGGCGGCAATCCGGTAGTCGTGATCAGTCCTACTTGGAGCGGCCATCCGGAGGCTGGACATCGGATCGTGAGCGAAATTGAAAGCTTCGGCACGCCGATCGTCAGCAAAGTCGGGCCGATGGCGGCAGCGAATCTGCTGACGCTTACAGATGGCAAGCTGGTCTCAGGGCGCGGCTACGAGGTTGCCACGCGATGGCTGCCAGACCTGTCGGCGGACATCGTGTCCACGCTGATTGCGGCATACGATAACCGCACTTCCCCCTCTGCATCCATCATCC
>JAFAJU010000123.1 GCA_019236035.1 Verrucomicrobiota bacterium
CGGTGCGCAGGCCATCTTAACACCACGATAGCACTTGCTAGAAAACTAACTGCTCGCGGGCATGGAGTCAGACTTCAATCTCTTGCTCGATCCGGAGGCTGCTGAGATAGTAAAGGGTCACATCGGTCACCGATGTAACCCATTAAACCCTCCTTCGCGTAGTTCCGACCGCGACTTGATCCAAGTCCTTACGGCAAAAACTTCTTCACGATAGCTTTCATTGATCAGTCACTGGGTCGACAAATTCCCGCTCCGAAGAGGATCGGTTCTCACGATAGCTGCGCATTTTGCAAGGCGTTTTCCAGCAGACTCGCGGCCCGAGATAGTCCGTCGGTTTCAGCAATTATCTTCTGATAACGGCGCGCATTGTCGCGGTAAGTAGAATCCCCGAGAACCTCCCCAAGGAGCAACGTCAGACGTGATTCGGTAAGATCTTTGAAGGGAACGAACAGCCCAGTTCTCTTATCGGCAATCCTGGCCGCGACCCCCGGCTGATCAACATTCATCGGGATCGCCACCTGGGGGACTCCTTTTGCAAGCGACTCGAGGACCGTGTTCAAGCCGGCGTGGGTTACACATACGGCTGTGTGTTTGAGCAACTCTAACTGCGGCGCATGTCTTACCACAATGCTGTTGTTCGGCAATGGACCGATTTCCTCTTTTCTGATCCGCTCGCCGATCGAAAGAACGAGCTGAAACCCTTTCTGTTTCGCGGCCGCGGCCGCGATTATGCGATACACATCGCCAATCCCATTCATCATCGTTCCCATTGATGCGTAGATCAGAGGTTCGCCGGTCAATTTATCCCACGGAAACTCGACCGGTGCGCGGCCCAAGCCATCATGAAATGGTCCGGTGTGGTAAAATTGCGCCGGCCAAGACCCGTCGAAATCGAACGCTTTCGGAGTTTGGCTAATCCACGCTAGCTTCGAGATCGTGGCGCTGGGGTTGTCCCAGTCGACCTCGAGGCCGCTCCTCTCCGCGTAAACCTTAGCAACCGAGGTCGTCGGCTCGAGTTTTTCTCGGAAAATTCTGACGCCCTCCCGATTCCTGGCTACAGCTGCGGGAGTTGTTTCATGCGGCCAGTCGTAGAAACACATTGGCGTAGAACCCGTGTAATCCTTATGCAGTGCATTCGCGACGTGTGCGTAGGGAATGCCAAGACTCATGGGCGCAAGTTCGACATAAAACAGAACCGTGTCGACGATCACCGCGTCGACGGCGGCGTGAGTTAATATTGCTGGTAGAGAGTTCAGCATCGTCTCTGTCCTGCGCGCAACATTCAACATCGTGGCTCGCAGTGCTTCCTCGCCTTGCAGCTTGCTCAGCCGGACCAGCCACGCATTGAGTGACCCTACCGGGAAGTCTCTTTCGGCGCATGGCAGAAAAGGCAGGCCCGCAGCTCGAACGGAGCGCTCCGCGTCAGGAAAGCTAACGCATATGACATCGTGGTTGCGCGCCTGCACCTTTCGAGCAAGCGCCGTCATTGGATTGAGATGACCTGATATCGGTGGACATACAAAAGCGATTCTCACGACTAGTACCCTATTTTTCTCGAAACTAACTTCCCTACTCTCCGAGGCGATTATTTCAGCTCAGCTGATGAAAGATCGGTTTATAAATCGGTCTTCTGACAACTAGTCTATCGAATGTTGATGTGGCTGATTTCTTTTGACTGAATTGCCGCAACGCTTGTTTGAATCGTGGCATTCCGGACGCTGAGCTTATTACGTATAGGCGGATGCAACCCGCTAGAACAAGGCGGACATGACATTTCGATTGACGGCTCACTGGATACAGGCCGACCGGGTTCACACCTCGCGAGAACCCGTTTTACGTTGCATTGTCGGTTCAGCGACCGTGAAGCCAAAAAAGTCTCCCAGGTCGGCGCCTGCGCTCTGCTGCAACCGCGCGAGGATTTCTCCGGCGAACCCACCAGCAAGGTCAGCAGGCAGAGAAATATCAATATCCTTGGTCGTGCGAGCTGTCCGGAGGCGTAATTCCATCGCGTAGCCACCTTTTAGCAGCCACGGTGCGTTGGGTTCTGCAAAGAATCGGGCAAGTAAACGGTCAAAGGAAACCTGCCGCCGCAGGCGCTGGAGATCGACTCCTTCGGCCGTCGCTACGGATTTGAGCCGTGTTTCCAGGGCAACGCGAAAAGCGGCCGCCGTGGCGTATTGGCGAGGACGTTCGTTCACGCGGCTCTCAGACGTTTCCGGCCGGAAAGGAAGGCCGGCAGTTTTTGGCGATAGTGCTCAATGTCCGCGCTCGTGATCAGTCCACGCGCTTTGGCTTCGCTAAATGCTTGGGAAAGGACTTCGCTCGGAACTTCGCGGCCAACGTCACAGACCCGCCGTGAGTGTCCAACTGGATTTCTCTGGAAAACATGAAC
>JAFAJU010000347.1 GCA_019236035.1 Verrucomicrobiota bacterium
GACGTCCATCTCACGTTCAGTCGGCTGTGGTGCCACTTGGCCCGCAAGCCTGATCAGATTGTCAGTCACTCCGGACATGGCCGAAACCACTGCGACAACCTGGTTGCCGTTCTGTTGGGCTTGCAAGATGCGTCGAGCAACGTTCAGGATACGATCCGGGGTCCCGACGGAAGTCCCGCCGTATTTTTGTACGATCAAACTCATCTTGCTCTCTCTAGAACCGACATAATTGCGGCTTTGTCAGGACGGGCAGACACCGGCTTCACACGATCATTCAGCACGGAAGCGACATCTTTCAAACCATGGCCGGTCAGCGTGCAGACGATCGTGGCGTTGTCCGGGATGCTTGGCAGCGGACACTGCGTGCAGGCTGTCTGGCTGCAGCATTTCATCAGCCCCGCTATTGATGAGGCGCTGGCCGGCTCCACAAACACGCCTTCGTGCGACGCGAGCCAGCTTTGGGCCGCAAAAATTTCCTCGTCGGAAACGATCTCGATGGCTCCACCTGATTCCTGGAATGCCCTTTTGGCCTGTTGCCAGCTCGCCGGATTTCCGATCCGGATGGCGGATGCAGCGGTCTCAGGGTGTTCGATGACGCGATCATAATAGATGGGCGCAGCGCCGGCGGCCTGGAATCCGAGCATTCGCGGAAGGCGCGTCGCGCGCTTGAGGCCGTAGTATTGGACATACCCCTTCCAGTATGCGGTCGTGTTGCCGGCGTTGCCGACCGGTAACAGATGAAGATGCGGCGCGTCGCCCAGTGCATCGACGATTTCAAACGCTGCCGTCTTCTGTCCCTCAAGACGATAGGGATTAATAGAGTTAACGACGGCAATCCCAGGTTCCGTCGAAAGGTCGCGTACCAGTTGCAGGCATTGATCAAAGTTGCTTTCGAGGCCGATTACGACTGCGCCATAGACAAATGCTTGCGCAAGTTTGCCCATGGCGATCTTTCCCGCCGGCAAGAGGACCGCACATCTGATCCCGGAACGGGCAGCGTATGCTGCTGCCGAGGCCGAAGTATTTCCGGTGGAAGCACAAACAATGAAGTTCGCACCTGCTTCAACAGCTTTGCTGACGGCGACGGTCATTCCACGGTCTTTGAACGAGCCAGTCGGATTCAACCCCTCATATTTAAGATAGACCCGGCAACCACGGCCGACGATTGAGCTCAAGCGTGGCGATGGGATTAAGGGTGTGGATCCTTCCAGCAACGATATGATAGGGGTCCGATCCGACACCGGAAGATACTCGCGGTACCGTTCGATCACGCCAATCGAAGCTCCCATAGCCGATAAGGAATCGTTCATGAGAGAACCCATAACAGCATTGGCGACGCCTTAACGCACGCCAAGCTCTGGATGCGCTGCACCGCAGTCCACATTTTACCGAAGGGCGCATCGTGGATGATCAGGACCAGAGGCACAGCATCACCCTCATGCCCCTCGGGCTGGATGACCGATGAGATTCCGATCTGATGCGATCCGAGGATGCTCGCCACCTGAGCGAGGACGCCCGGTTCATCCACCACCGACAACCGCAGGTAATACCCGGAAGAGACTCTTTCGATCGGCAGGCATTTTCCGTACAAACCGTGCGGGGTGAATCCGAAGGCTTTGCCGCCGGAATCATACCAGATGGCCGCTTGGGCCAAGTCGCTGATCACCGAACTCGTTGTCGGGTCTTGGCCTGCGCCGCGTCCGTAAAACAAAGTATCGCCTACGATATCGCCGCGAACCATCAGAGCGTTAAAAACTCCGTTCACCGAAGCCAGCACGTGCTGCTTTGGAACCAGCGTCGGATGCACGTGTGCTTCCACCAGACTGTCTCGATTGGTCCGGATGGTGGCGACCAATTTGATTCGGTATCCCAGCCGGTCTGCAAAGCGAATATCGGACGCAGTGATCGGGTCGATGCCCGCGACATGGATTTGACTGGTACCCACCCAAAATCCGTAGGCGAGCGACGCCAGGATGATCGCTTTATGCGCTGCGTCCCAGCCATTCACGTCGAGCGTCGGGTCCGCCTCCGCGTATCCTTGCTCCTGGGCTTCGCGCAACGCTTCCGGAAAATCCATGCTTTCTTCGGTCATCCGGGACAAAATGTAGTTACTCGTGCCGTTCAGAATGGCGTGGATGGATTCGATGTGGTTTCCAATGAAACCCTCCCTGATCGACTTAATAATCGGGATACCACCGGCGACTGCGGCTTCAAAAAAGATCGGCACACCTTTATCGGCAGCTTTTTCAAAAATTTCGAATCCGCGCTCAGCCAGCAATGCCTTGTTTCCGGTTACCACCGCCTTTCCGGCGTCCAAGGCCCGCATCATGAACTGGTAAGGAGTGTCGATGCCTCCCATCAACTCGACGAGGATGTTTATGGCCGGGTCTTCGATGAGCTCCTCCCAACGGCCGGTCACAATCTCCCTTGGAGGATGTACAGTCCTGACCATATCCGGATTTCTGACCGCAATCCGTCGCACGGCAAGTTCGAGGCCAACCCGTTCGCTGATGAGGACGCGATTCTGGATCAGGTGCTTGTACACACCTGCTCCGACCGTGCCCAGGCCTGCTAATCCGATGCCGATCCGCTCCATTTTTTGAGGAGGCGAACTATCGCGAAAGTAGAATGAACAGTAAAGTCCTGAGTTTTTCGTTCAGGCAGGGTCCCTTGTGTGGCACAGGCCACACAAGGGACCCTGCCTGAACGAAAAACTTCGGATTTTGTTTATGCGAGACTCAATTGAGCGCTTTAGTGACCGAGCGGACAACTATGCGAAGTTCCGGCCGAGTTATCCGGATGTCATGGTCCGGTTCCTCCGGAACATCGTTCCGCCACCCGCAATCGTCGCGGATATCGGCTCCGGGACGGGAATTCTGACCCGTCAATTGTTGGATAGCGGATACGAGCTCTTTGCAGTCGAGCCGAATGACCCGATGCGGGCCGAAGCGGAACGCATTTTGGGTGATCGTCCTTGTTTTCGCAGCGTCCGTGGCACCGCGGAGGAGACCACTTTGCTCGATCGATCTGTCGACCTCATTACTTGCGCACAAGCTTTTCATTGGTTCGACCGTGTGAGGGCGAAATTGGAGTTTTGTCGAATTCTGAAAGGAACCGGCAGCGTAGCCCTCGTCTGGAATGAACGCCTGGACGACGCTTCAGAGCTCAACCGGAAGTATGACGAGATCCTGAGGCGTTGGGCTCCCGAATATCCGAATCTTAGCCAGCGTCGAGTGGGTCTGGAAGAGATGCGGACCTTTTTTGCGCCTGGTGAGTTTGAACTCTACACGTTTCCTAACGATCAGAGCCTGGATCGTGAGACATTTCTCGGCCGGCTCCTTTCCTCCTCCTATGTGCCCAATCTGGGTCAACCGGGCCACCGTGAAATCGTCGATGCCGCTGGGCACGTTTTCGGCGAGTACGAAGCCGAAGGCAAGGTGATCTTCGCCTATGAAACGAGGCTGTACCTTGGACGGTTTAACAAAGTAGCATAGGCTTCCAGCCTGTATCGAAGTATTCACGCGATACCCGTGCGCTTGTTTTCCGGCAACGATTTTGGATTGTCCCGTATATATTGCTCGATGCGAGCTAGTTGACTCGGGCTTCTGACAATGTGATCAAACGTTTCCGGGTGCCACACGAAACCACGTGAGCCGATTATTTTGTTGATCTGTTGAGCCGAAAATGATTTCCAGGAATGAAGAATCCGATAGAGATCATGGTTGGCAAGCGGCTTCACTAGCGCGTGGACGTGATTCGGCATCACCACATATTCGCCGAGCACATATCGCTGCCCGTTAAAGAAAATCAACACGCTTTCAACCAGTCGGAAAATGTCCGGGCGCGCTAAAACGCACGAACCATAGCTGGCATCAAGCCACCCATTGATGCGCTGGGAAAACTTACGATGATACTCTTTGGTCTGGCTTTCCGTGTGCGGAGGCGGATTTAGGTTGAGCCAGCGCTTGTTTTCCTCTTTTAAGACCGCAAGCTTTTGTGCCGGCAACG
>JAFAJU010000374.1 GCA_019236035.1 Verrucomicrobiota bacterium
CCCCGTGACGCCGCTCATGAAGGCCACGGGCACAAACACAGCGCATAGAACCAGGGCAATCATGATCACTGGCCCGGAGACTTCCTTCATCGCTTGCGCAGTCGCCTCGCGCGGGTTTAGGCCGTGCTCGATGTGATGCTGAACGGCTTCAACGACGACGATAGCGTCGTCGACTACGATGCCGATTGCCAATACAAGCCCGAACAACGTCAGCGTGTTGACGCTGAAACCGAGTATGGGAAATCCGATGAAGGCCCCAAGTAGCGACACCGGCACGGTAAGCATCGGAATGATCGTCGCGCGGAAACTCTGGAGGAACAGGAAGACCACCAGTAAAACCAGAATGATCGCCTCAACCAGCGTGTGCTCAATTTCGTGCAGCGAAGCCTTGATCGGTGCCGTGAAATCGAGCGTGACCTCGTACTTCATGTCCGGAGGAAACTGTTGTTGGCGTTCTTTGAGGATTCGTTTGATCTGGTCGGCGGTGGCGAGGGCGTTTGCCCCCGGGGCGAGGTAGATGCCAAGGGCCGCGGCGGGCGACTGGTTAAGTCGCGCCCGCAACGAATAAGTCTGCGCACCGAGCTCCACGCGACCCACATCTTTGATTTTGACTTGAGAGCCGTCTGGATTGGAGCGCACGATAATTTCCGCAAACTGTTGCGGATTGGTTAACAGACCAAGCGTGCGCACGTTGTATTGGTTTTCCTGTCCGCCTGGGGCGGGCTCGGCGCCAATTACGCCGGCCGGCGCTTGCACGTTCTGCTCGCGGACGGCGGCGGCGACATCCTCCGGGGTGATTCCAAGTGCTGCCATCTTATTGGGCTCCAACCAGATACGCATGGAATAGTCCTGCGCCGTAAAGTTTTTAACATCCCCGACGCCGGAGACCCGCTTAATAGCATCCACGAGGTTGATGTCCGCATAGTTGCCCAGGAAGATGGCATCGTAGCTACCTTTAGGAGAGTAAAGTCCAAGCACCATCAGCAGATCCGGGCTGGACCGATTCACCGTGACGCCTTCACGCTTCACCGCGTCAGGGAGCTGGGCCATGGCCTGCGAGACGCGGTTCTGCGTATTGACCTGCATGATGTCCACGTTCGTGCCCACATCGAACGTAACCCTCAGAATCATCTTGCCGTCATTCGCACTGAATGACTGCAGGTACAGCATTTTGTCGACTCCATTGACCTTTGACTCGATGGGCGTCGCCACGGAATCCATCACCGCTTCCGCGGCCGCGCCGCGATAAGTAGTGGTGGCTTCGACAAGGGTAGGGCTCACCGGGGGGTACTCGGCAATGGGTAGCCGTGACAGGGTGACCAGCCCGACAACCACGGTGACAATCGCGATGACCATCGCGACGATCGGACGGCGAATGAAGAACTGAGCCATTTTCGCGTTACTCCTTAGCTGTTTGCTGAGACGCCGGCGGTGCGGGCACCGGCTGGACGGGGGCGCCCTCACGCACTTTTTGCAACCCCTCCACTACGATGCGCTCGCCCGCTTTCAGCCCCTCTTCGATCACCCAGTCGCTGCCAAATCGTGGACCGACCGTGACGCCGCGTTGGGAAACCTTATTTGCGTCATCCACCACCCAGACAAAATTTTTGCCCTGCAACTCCTGGACTGCCCGCTGAGGAACAAGGAGCGCGCCGGACCGATCCTGAACTTTGAACCGCGCCTTCGCGTACTGGCCTGGCCGGAGGATGTTGCCAGGGTTTGGGAAAAGCGCGGTGATCCGAATCGTGCCGGTTTTTGGATCCACTTGCCTATCTGCCGCCAGGAAGCGGCCTTTGTAGGGATGCACCTTGCCATCGGCGCGGATGAGTTCGCCGATCGCTTCGCGCTGGTCGAGGGGTTGCACCAGCATGGCTGTAAGGTGCTCCGCCGCGGCAAGGTACTCTTTCTCGCTGAGCGCGAAGACTATTTTGATCGGGTCTACGGTTGAGACGGTTGTGACCGGCGTACCCGCGCTGCCTGCAGCCACATAATCGCCGACGCTGAAATCCGTGTGGCCAACAATGCCGGCGATAGGCGAGGTGATTGTAGCAAAAGCGAGGTTCAACTTGGCCTGTTCAAGTGCAGCCCGGGCAGCCTCAACGCCCGCTTTCGCCCCCAGATTGGCCTTAACCGCGTTGTCGTAATCCTGTTGGCTGTTGATCTTACGTTCCCAAAGCTGGCTCTGCCGTTGCTCATCGAGTTGGGTCTTCTCCTGTGTTGCGGTTGCCTGGGCGAGGTCCGCCTCTTCCTGCGCTACGGCCGCTTCAAACGGCCGTGGATCAATGCGCAACAGAAGGTCTTCCGGTTTTACTACCGTACCTTCCTTGAACGCAATCTCCTGGATATAGCCGTTAACTCGGGCGCGAACATCCACATTTTCCGAACCATCAAGCTGGCCGATCCATTCACGCACGATCGGCACGTCGCGCTGCTCGACCGTAGCCACGACCACCTGGGGCGGGCTCGCCGCTGACGCCTGGGGCGCATTTTCTTGCTTGCACCCACTGAGAATAAGGGCAGCAACGGCGAAACCTGAGAGGATCTTGGGAGGTTTCATGTTAATAAATTAAGGGTGTCGTCGGACACCGGTACTAAAAACGCCCACCGGGGCAAGTTGATTCTTGTCATTTGCGCTTGCGCGCCGCTATGGGATCAAAGTGCAAGAGCGAAGAGCATACATTTTTCGCAGGTTTCTGTAAAGATTAGGTCGAGGCAGCGCAGAACGCCACCTTGGCGGCTCAAGTCGGAGCAACCGAGCGGCTGATGTTCGAAGCCAACGCGAGTGCCGGTGGAACGGTCGTGCTGCCTGTCAGCAAACCGCTAAGTGCGGCTTTGCACCGATTGATATCGTGTTTGTTCGATGATCGTAACGATCTTGCCAGGAATCTGATGGAGTTGGTCCAATGATGAAGCCATCCACGCGTTATTTCCGACAATAGAGGTGTACTCTTTTCGTCAAAATCGTACTCATAAATAGCGATTGCATACCCTAATGAAGTGGGTGTTGTCACGAGCAAATCTCCGCCGACCTTTAGGAGCGACCCTGAAGCACCACTGATATCGCTACCCAAGAGGCCAAAGACGAAACCGAAACACTTTACGAGTTGAGTGCCACGGAAATCCTACTCCGTAAGCTAACACAAAAGCAACTGCTAGCTTTACCAAGCGGCGAAGACGATATTCGCAACAATCTTCTAAAAAGATATCCTGTTCTGGGCGCTTCACTCGCGCCTTGAAAAACAGCCAATTGACCTGCGACGACGTCGCCATTATATGCGAGAGGGCGCACTAAGATTCCGTCGCTATGAGCGCCGAAGCCACCGACACAAGGCCAGCAGCTACCACCCAGAAGGGGCATCGCTGGTGGCTTTTTGCCGCTTGCGTGCTCGTCAGCCTCACGAACGAACTGAGCACCGCAGTCACGAACCTTTCGTTGGGTCCGATGCGCCGCGACCTGGATGCATCTTCCGCCGTCATGCAAATGGCCGTGACCCTTGGCAAGCTGATGCTCGGCGCCTTTATGCTCGCCGGCGGCGTTGCGGGTGACGTCTACGGCCGGCGTCGCGTGCTCGTGCTCGGCGCCCTCGGCATGGTAGGCGCATCCTTACTGGCAGCGGCCGCGCAGACGGGTGGAATGCTCCTGGTAGCGCGCGCCTTTGACGGATTGGCCAGCGCCGCCATCGGGCCGATGGCGCTCACGCTAATCGCCGGCGCATTCAGCCAGGCAGAACAAGCGCGAGCCATCGGGCTCTTTCTCGGGTTGTCCGGCCTCGGCGCGGCGCTCGGGCCGCTCGGCGCGGGTCTGGTGGTGCAGGCGCAGGGTTGGCGTACCGGTTTTCTGATGCCTGCCGCGGTGGCCGCCCTGGGTGGCTTTGGGGTGTTCCTGTTTGCCTCGGGAGATGGCGCAAAAACCGAAGGCCGGCGACTGGATGGCATCGGCGCGCTCACTTGTGCCACCGGTCTGCTCGGGCTGGTGTTCGGAATCATTCAGATCAACTACGTCGGCTTGCTGCATTGGCGGGTGTTGCAATCGCTAGCGGTTGGCATCGGAGCCCTGCTCGCCTTCGTCTGGTGGGAACGGCGGGCCAGGGATCCACTATTGGATGTCACGCTCTTTCGCAATCGCATCGTCTCTGTGGCCGTCACGGCCGGATTATCAGCCGCACTGGTCATCGGCGGAGCCCTTTTGCCGCTGCTCTATTTCCTGCAAACCGTGCAAAAGGTGAGCCCGATCTCAGCGATTGTGCGACTCATGCCGCTGATGGTTGCTGCCGCGGCGTTCGCGCCCGTGGCGGGGGAGCTGACCGCCAAAATCGGACCGAGAAAGGTCA
This sequence comes from Verrucomicrobiota bacterium, assembly GCA_019236035.1. Classification (GTDB taxonomy): domain Bacteria; phylum Verrucomicrobiota; class Verrucomicrobiia; order Chthoniobacterales; family JAFAMB01; genus JAFAMB01. The sequence continues at coordinate 4,332 of JAFAJU010000374.1, forward strand.
TTGCGGCGGGGCTGGCGCTTATGGCTGCCGGTAGCAGCTTGCTGATTTTGCTGGGCCCGGAAACGCCTTACTGGCAAATGCTGCTGGCGCTGGTCCTGTTGGGTGCCGGCGACATCGCTGTGATAACGCCCGTAGCCGACGTCATCCTCAGTGCCGTGCCGAAGGAGCGGACTGGCAGCGCCGCGGCGGTCAACGGAGCGGCAATGCAAATCGGCGGCGCCCTTGGAACGGCGGTGTTAAGCAGCCTCCTCATGGCCGTCGCACGCGTGGCGTATTACCAACGCCTGGAACCGAGCGGGTTATCGCGCCAGGAGATTGCCGCCGCGACGGAAGCCTTGCGCCGATCCATTCAGAAGGGGGCCGAGAGCGGCGGCCAAGCCATCCCTGAGCCAGTGCGCATCCAACTTGCCGATGCCTACCGGTACGCGTTCTCGGCGGGCGCCGGAGGGGTTTTCAGCTGCTCCGCGCTTGTTTGCCTGCTTTGTGCGGTGCTCGTTTGGTTCGGGTTAAAGAAAATAAGTCGAGAGGGTTCATCGTCCCTTTAGCCCGAGAATCTCGAGCAGACTGCCACTTGCATGCACGAAAATCTGATGCGAACACTCACCGACGATTATCGGGACTGCTAGCTCCTGATCTCGATTACACTAGAATCCTTGAAAGGCAAAATCGACCGCAAAATGAGTCAAGTTTTTCCGAGTCCGCGCATCAGCCGTCAGATGGGGCTTGCTTTTCAAGGATTCTATAGTGAGGCCACTTCACCCAACCGGCACCGCTCCCATTTCCAACCATGCTATCTCTAGATCTCGCCG
>JAFAJU010000552.1 GCA_019236035.1 Verrucomicrobiota bacterium
CGGAAGTTGTAGTATGTGCCATGAACATTATTATCCCTGGAACCAACGAGGAGCCGGGCCTGGACACCCAAAAAGTTGGCGCCTTTGAAGCGCTGCCCGGCGGCACCGCCCATATGCACTCGATTAAAGGACAGGTCGCGGTGATCACCGGAGCCGCCGGCGGCATCGGCCAGGCCCTCGCACTGGAGATGGCGCACCGCGGGGCCGCCGGCCTCGCTTTGGTCGACTTCAGTGACCGGGTTGAGCAGGTGGCCCGCAAAATCAACACCGAGGCCGCCCGTCAGGTCGCCATCGCCTACCGCGGAGACACCACTGACACGGCTTTCCGGCAGGAAGTCTACGCCGACCTCTCCACCAAGGCAGGCGTGCCGCGCATCTGTGTGCCGGCGGCGGCCATCACCAAGGACGCGCTGGCGGTGCGCATCGATAAGCAGACGGGCCAGGTGCTGATCTACCCCATGGAGGATTTTCGGAAAGTGGTCGAAATCAACATGATTGCCCCGATCTACTGGGCGATAGAGCTGGTCGCGGCCGTGGCAAAGGATCGTGCCTCCCGCGGTCTCAAACGCTGGCAACCGGAGGAAGGCATGCAGGGAGCAGTTGTCTTCCTCGGCTCGATTGCCTCCATAGGCAATGTCGGACAAATCTCCTACTCCTCGACCAAAGCAGGCTTGGAAGGAGCTGCTTCCACTCTGATGGCCGAGGCCATCTACTACGGAGTCCGTTGCAGCGTGATCCATCCGGGTTTTACCGACACCCCCATGGTGCGGGCCCTCGGCGAAGAATTCATCCGCACCAAAGTGCTTCCCCAAACCCAGTTGAAACGGCTGATCAAGCCCGAGGAAATCGCCGATGCCATTTGCTTCATGATCACCAACGCCGCCGTCAGTGGTGAACTCTGGGCCGATGCCGGATGGCGCCCGGCCACGTAAAACCACCCAGCCTGCATCGCTCACAAATCTTTAGAGATTTTTGAGCGATGCAGGCTAACTCCTTTGCCGACCTCGCAAGCGATCCCGATAAAATGTGCCAGGACGGGGTTCCGGTTGTTCCGCATGCGAGCGGCGCAGTAACGGTATCCTGGTGTCGGGCGAGCAAGCGGTATAAAACAGACTCCGGCGGTGACTAACCGGCTGAACTGCTCGGGTAAGATCGTAACACCAAGACCCGCCGCGACGTAGTTCAGGACGGTCATTGGCTGGCCGGACTCCTGAACCACATGGGGCTGAAACCCGGCCTGCTGGCATAGGACGATAATCCAGGGATTGAAGACCGGCGCGTTCACTCGCGAACCAAGCAGAAAACGTTCATCGGCCAAAGTTTTTAGCGGGATTGACTTCCGCAATTTGTCCGCCAGCGGATGATCTTGAGGGATGGCCGCAACCAATCGCTCTTCAGCCACGACGACAATTTCCAGTTCCGGAATATCTTTCGGTAAGCCGAGCCCGATTAACCCGAGGTCAATGCGATTGCTGGCGATCTGTTCAACTTGAGCCGTCGAATCCATTTCGCTCAGCAAAAGTTGCACGTCTGGAAATCGTTGCCGGAAGAGGCGCAGAACGCTCGGAAGCAGTCCGTGGGCCAGGGATGGAACAAATCCAATCGAGACGGGCACGCTCTCCCCGCGCGCGATCCGGCGCGCGGTTCTAGTGTAATTGTCCGCATCCTGGAGCAGCCTTCGGCACCCTTCGAGAAAGCTCCGCCCGGCAGGGGTCAATTCGACTTTATGGCTGTCTCGCTCGAGCAATTGAACTCCGACATCTTCTTCCAACACGCGAATTTGCGTGCTTAGCGACGGCTGGGCCAAATGAAGACGTTCCGCTGCGCGCCGGAAATTTAATTCTTCGGCAACAGCGACGAAGTACCGCGCGTGACGGAGTTCCATAGGGGGAAAGCCAACGGCAATAGCTATAACCTATCGCTGCGACAGAAACAAAGTAATTCCGATATCCGGTTGCCGGGGCATATATTTACTCTAAGACAGCCGCCACCCGCATGAACGATTCCAGCTCTTGCCGAGTTCGGGACAGAAGAGGTTATCACTATCGGCGACTCCAACGCGAGGTGACCTGTTTTGCAGCTTGACCAAGAAACTAGAAAGTTATGAGCGACGCTAAACCAGTCAGTTCCCCCGGTGGGCTGCGTGGGCAGTCCGCGGGCTCGACCGCCATCTGTACCGTAGGCAAGGAAGGTATCGGCCTGACCTACCGTGGTTACAACATCGAGGACCTCGCGGAGAACGCCACCTTTGAAGAGGTTGCCTATCTGCTGTTAAAGGGCGCCCTGCCGAACCGACAGCAACTTAACATTTTCCAGAAGCGCCTGCAAAGGTTGCGATACCTACCGCAGGCGCTCAGGGAAGTGCTCGAACGCATTCCGGAAGACACCCAGCCGATGGATGTCCTCCGCACGGGCACATCCATGCTTGGTACGCTGGAGCCGGAGCACGATTTCACGCAGCAGGAAGCGATCGCTGAGCGGTTACTGGCAAGTCTCCCCTCGATGCTTTGTTACTGGTATCGTTTTGCTCACCATGGCAAACGAATCGAGCCCGAAACAGATGAGGACACGTTGGCGGGCCATTTGCTGACACTTGTAAACGAGGAAAAACCCAGCGCCGATTACCAACGCTGCATGGACATTTCTTTGATTCTCTATGCGGAGCACGAGTTCAACGCTTCTACGTTTACCGCGCGAGTCTGCGCCTCGACGCTGTCGGACTTCTACTCCTGTATCACGGGCGCGATCGGCACCCTGCGCGGCCCGTTGCATGGAGGCGCAAATGAGGCCGCGATGGAGCTGGTCTCAAAATTCAAGACACCCCGAGAAGCGCGTGAAGCCGTTTACGACATGCTGGCGCGACATGAAAAAATTATGGGCTTCGGTCACGCTGTCTATCGCCATTCTGACCCGCGCAATGCTGTGATTAAGGAATGTTCGCGCAAACTGGCGCCTCAAGCAAAGGAGGGTGACGGCTATCTGTTCGCCATTTCGGAGGAGGTGGAGAAAGTCATGAAAGACAAGAAAGGGCTTTTCGCCAACGCCGACTTCTATTCAGCTTCTACCTACCACTTCATGGGCTTTCCGACACTATTGTTTACTCCGCTCTTCGTGTTGTCACGGGTAACCGGCTGGTCAGCGCACGTCATGGAGGAGCGCTCCCACAACAAACTGATCCGCCCAAGTGGTGATTACATCGGGCCGGAACCCCGTCCGGTCCCCCCCATCGATCAGCGGTAGAGACCCTTCGCGAGCTCGTCGCTTAATTCTTTGCGGCGATGTTAGCAGCTTAATAGCGACCATTCTCCTAATATGTCTCATTACGACCATACCAGTGCCCTGCGCCCGGAACCGGACGCTATCCTGCAGCAGGTTGCCGACTATGTTTTCGATCTGGATAAAGTCAGCGGCGACAACGCCATGAACACCGCGCGGCTTTGTCTCATGGACACACTCGGATGCGGGCTGCTGGCGCTCAACTACCCAGCCTGCGTCAAGATGCTCGGCCCAATCGTCCCCGGAGCCACGATGCAGGGGGGTGCACGGGTTCCCGGCACCTCTTACGAGTTGGACCCGGTTCAAGCCGCTTTCAATATAGGCGCCATGGTGCGGTGGCTCGATTATAACGATACCTGGCTTGCCGCTGAGTGGGGGCACCCATCCGATAACCTTGGCGGTATCCTCGCGGTTGCCGATTATCTTTCTCGCAAAAGGGTCAGGGAAGGAGAGAAGCCGATCACGGTTCGTGACCTTTTGCTTGCGATGATCCAGGCGCACGAGATCCAGGGAGTACTTGCACTGGAAAACGGCTTTAATCGTTTTGGCCTTGATCATGTCCTCCTGGTGCGTATCGCGTCGACCGGGGTGATCACGCGGCTGCTCGGCGGAACGCGCGAGGATGTCATAAACGCGCTCTCAAATGCGTTTATCGACGGCGGAGCGCTGCGTGTTTATCGGCACGCACCTAACACCGGCTCACGCAAATCATGGGCAGCCGGCGACGCGACCAGCCGAGCTGTGCTTCTGGCCTTCCACGCGTTGCGGGGCGAAATGGGCTACCCGAGCGCATTGAGCGCGAAAATCTGGGGGTTCCAGGATGTCCTGCTCAGAGGTCATCCACTTCGAGTGCCGGCTCAGGGTTTCGGTTCCTATGTCATGGAAAACGTATTGTTCAAGATCTCGTTCCCTGCCGAGTTCCATGCTCAGACGGCCGTTGAGGCTGCGCTTGCGCTCCACCCGCGAGTCGCGAAACGGCTCGACCAGATCGAGCGCGTGGTCATCGAAACACAAGAAAGCGCCAAAAGGATCATCGACAAAACCGGTCCGCTCGACAACCCGGCTGACCGGGATCATTGCATCCAGTACATGGTCGCAGTCCCGCTCATTTTCGGCCGGTTGACCGCCGAAGACTATGAGGACGCGGTCGCTGGTGACCCACGCATCGATGAACTTCGAGGCAAGATGCAGGTCGTCGAACGAAAACAATTTACCGTCGATTACCTGGATCCGGCGAAGCGTTCGATCGGCAACAGCGTCCAGGCGTTTTTCAGGGATGGTTCGCAGACCGAGCCAGTCGCCGTTGAATACCCGATTGGCCACCGCCGGAGGCGCAAGGACGGCGTACCGGCGCTATTGGGCAAATTCGAGCGAAACCTGCGCGGACGCGTCCCGGCACGCAAGGCGGACGCGATCCTGAAGCTTTGCTCCGATCGCGCGCGTCTGGAGGCCACCGCCGTGGATCGCCTGATGGATCTGTTCGTAGTTTGATTTCAAGTCTCTAAAACGCAGGAACTGCGATGCTTATGAATTCGACTATCCTCACTCACATAG
>JAFAJU010000558.1 GCA_019236035.1 Verrucomicrobiota bacterium
GCTTATTCGTTCGGATGCCGTTGGAATCTGCGGCAGCGATGTGCACGGCTTTACGGGGGAAAGTGGTCGACGTAAGCCGGGCATGGTGATGGGGCACGAGGCTGCCGGTACCGTCGTGAAGGCGGGGGCCAAGGTCGCATCGGTTAGCCCCGGAGATCGAGTCGCCATTTATCCCACACTGGGATGCGGGAATTGCCGCTATTGCCTGGCTGGATCGGAACATATCTGTCCCGACAAGCGGATTCTCGGGGTCAACGCCGGTCGCTGGGGCGCGATGGCAGATTTCTTCACATGTCACCAGCGACAGGCTTTCCGCCTCGATCCTGCGGTGGACCCTGCGATTGGTCTCTTTGCCGAGCCGCTCGCCGTTGCTCTTCACGCCGTTCACTTGATGAATCCGGCTAAGAGCTCAATTCTTGCGATTGTCGGGGCCGGGACGATCGGCCTGGCGCTGGTTGTTGTGTTGCGGGATCTCGGCTTCGAGTCGATCTTCATCATAGACATCATCGAAGAGAAACTGGAGCTAGGTCGGACCCTGGGTGTGAAGACCATCCATGCCGGCCGCGATCAACCTGCGCAGGTGATCGCCGGCGAGACCGGCGGCCGGCGCGCTAACTGTGTCTTCGAAGCGGTTGGAGCCGCGGCTACAGTGCGGACGGCGTATGATCTCTGCGACTTTGGCGGTACCGTCGTGCTCATCGGAAATCTGGCCAAGGAGTTTACGCTTCCCCTACAGGGAGTAACGTCGAATGAGACCACCCTGCGCGGATCGTACGGATTCAATCGGGCTGAGTTTCAAAGAGCGGTCGATCTCGCCTCAAACAAAGAGGCCCAGTTGCGTCATTTTATCAGCGGTTCGTGCTCGCTCGAGGAAACACCGGCTATCATGGAGCGAATGGCCCGGGGAGAACTCAAAGCCTTGAAAATGGTGATCCGTGGCCGTGGCCAACAGGTCGTCGCATGAGTTCAAGGCCCTCTCATCCCAGGCCAACATTCGCAATCTTTCCTTCATCCCACCCGAAGTAGTGTCCCAATTCGTGCAGGTAGGTGATTCGAACCTCGCGAAGAAACACGATCTTCCGGTAACTTGCCGCTCGCGCCAGAGTATCGATGAAAAGGGTGATTCGCGGCATCTCAGCAGGCTGAGCCGGCGGTCCCTCTATCAAGGAGTACCCCTCGAAAAGACCTAGACACGTCCCACCTTTCCGCTCTCTTGCCAGACTGAAAAAGACCGGAACTTCCGCTGCTCGGCTGCGGATCGGTCCTGGCAGCGTGCGCTGAATCTCAGCAATATGTTGTTGGGCGAGATCCTCCCAGTCGATCATGCGAGTAATCTCCGCCATGATCGACCGCGATCAAGGTCACTGGCTGCGTTGCTCATCCGCGGCTCCAGCCGGGGGACGATGACCACGCGAATCTTGGATGGCAACTCTCAGCAGGGAGCGTCTGCTCGACGTTTCATCGCACGGAAACACCCGCTACTTCCTCGCCGCAATGATCAGCCCCGCATCGTGCGGATTCCACTGATAACCGAAACCGAACGTCAACGGCTTTGGCGAGCTGGCGGCATAATAATGGGCCAGATCTGGCTGGTAGAAGTTTTTGAACAGATTAAGTGGTCCCGTGTAGGAACCAAAGAACCGCATAGTCCATCTTTCGGGAGCAAAGTAACGGAGCGGAATGCCGGAGTCATCCTGCAGGACTGACGCGCTAACTCTTAGCAAATAGTTTCGGGCGATGCTGAAGTCATTTTGATGTAAAAGATAGGAATCAGCCTTCAAAAAACTGTTTGTCAAGCCCAGGCCATTGCAAAAACGTAGCACTGTTTGATTGGCCTTCAGCCCGCTATCCGAAAGATCCGCCGAGAAGTAGTACAAAACCTTCTGCGCGCCGGTAGCCAAATCCCGAAATGAAACTTTGACGCCGCGAGCGCCTCCTCTGTTCAGAGAGGTGTAGTCAACGTTTAATATCTGTTTCCCGGAGCGAGCAAGAAAAACGAAAATGATCGGGAGCACACCCTTCAGCTGCGAGCGCTCCAAATATTGGTGCAATTCATGTGTCTCAAAGTAGCCGAAGTTAACGAGCGTGTTAAGCGAGGCTTCGATGGTCTGAAGAGTATTCTCCAACAACACCGGCGGCACCGACTGGAGTTCCGGGATTGACTCGATCGGCTCCAGACTGACCAGCACATAGGTGCTGCAATCGGGATAAAATGCGTCTGCGTGAAGAAAGTCCGGTCCGCTGAAGAAATAAAGACAGGTGCGGCTAAATGCGGTCGCCGGCGCGAGGAATTCGGCACGCCAGCTACGAATGTTGTTAAGTTGGCGCTGCTCGAGCTTGGCGAACGCGGCGTTCATTTCGTTGGAGTGCGCGATCCAACGAGGGTCTGAAGTCAGCCTGGTCAGTGGCGACTCGGCTGATACCGGCATCCCGGCAAGGTAACGCGCGGCGTCCGTCGCGTTGGATGGTACAACAATCTGTTGCTGGCCCGGGGGCACTCCCGGTGGCAATCGGTTTGGCTGCGTCGTTAGGTCCTGCGCCTGGAGGTGAGCAAGAGCCACCCACGCCATTAATAGGGCGAGGCTCCCGACTCCGCCCCTAGTCCCCTTGCTACGTCGGGGCAGCAGGGGCGCCATAGTTCCGCGTCCGCGGAACGACGGCGCCCATCCGAACCGCCGCTGACTTGCACTCCACATCGAATTAACGTCTGCCCGAGTCCGTTTTTTGGCAAATCGACATAGTGGCTCCGCGGTTGAACTGCAAAGTGACCCGTCGTTTCGGCGGAGAGCGTGAGCTCCTTCCGCCACAATCCTCATTAAGCGCTCAGGGTTTACCGGATAAAACGCTCAAGGTTTACCGGAAGCGCGTTTGTGAAAAAAGGAGCGTTGATTATCTCCGGATCACCCGAAAGAAATTGATCGGCTAACTCTTCAAGTTGCTCTTCCCGGGTGCCGCACCCGAGGTAGAAGGTCTCGGCCGTGTCGTCCTGGTAACCCCAGAGTTGATACCCGTTTCTTCTCGGTTCAGCAGCGACCCATCTGTGACCGTCCAGTGACCATTTCTCTTGTCGACCGGAATAGCTGTTCAGCCAAAAGTCTTTCAT
>JAFAJU010000603.1 GCA_019236035.1 Verrucomicrobiota bacterium
TCACAATGTTCATCAGTCTCGCCTCCTTTCTTAGCTAGCAGCACATCCGTATTAGGCTGAACGCATCGCGGACACAAATGGATTTTCAGAAATGGAGCGTTTGGCGTTCAAATAGTTGCGCGGCGTGGATACGCAAGAGGCCGAACACCCCACGAATCGACGAATGTCGAACAGCGAACGCTGAACGAAATCGTCTTCTGCTGATTGGCGGCGCTCGAACCGATCAAGGGTCAAGAGGTGACCGCGGTGCCAACAGAAAAGCCCGCCCCAGAACCAACTGAGGCGGGTACAAATCCTCCGATATTTCGAGACCTTACTTTCCGGTCGGAGCCGGCGGTGGTGGCGGGGGTGGTGGCTCCTTCTTAGCGCAGGCAGAAACGCCCAGCACCGCAGCGGCCAAAGCCACTAAAGCGAAATATTTCACAATGTTCATCAGTCTCGCCTCCTTTCTTAGCTAGCAGCACATCCGTATTAGGTTGAACACAGCGCGGACACAAATGGATTTTTAGAAATTCGTTCGACCGCGAATCTGGATAATGTTGACTTCTTCAGAAACACGCCAGCCAGACAGAGGTTTCATTTTTTATCCAACAATCTCGACCAGCGCGCCAACTTCAACCAGATCGAATAGCTCAATGATGTCCGCGTCGCGCATGCGGATACACCCGTGGCTGGACGCTTGTCCGATGGACTCTTCGTGATTAGTGCCGTGGATGTAGATGTAACGGTCTTTGGTATTGGCATTGTTTTCGTCGAGGCCATCAAGCCAAAGAATCCGAGAGGTGATCAAATCCGACTCCGCTGACCTGTCAACAGGATCAGCAATCGGCCGTCTCCCCTTAAATACAGTGCCAATCGGTGCCTCGCCGCCTATCTTTTCAACAATACGAAACCGACCCGTAGGAGTCTTCCGGCTGCCGGTTTCAAACCCAAGCCCAAATCGGGATGTGGAGATGGAGGCGGCAAAGACCAATTCGTCGTCACGAAGTAGATTCAGAGACTGGGTTTGGCTATCAATGACGATCTTGTGCACAGTTATTTTCCAGCCTAGAGTAGCGCCGTTTTCATGAGTAATGGATCTCACGTAGCAATCGTTGGAGCTACTGGCGCCGTTGGGACGGAGCTCATTCAGCTTCTGGAACAGCGAGAGTTCCCGGTGCGAGAACTCAAGCTGCTTGCCAGCCCTAAGTCTGCGGGCAAAGTCCTCAAATTCAAGGGTGAAGATATCCGGGTCGAAACTCTTTCGGACAGTTCATTCAAGCGGGTCGATACTGCACTGTTTAGCGCCGGGGGCAGTACGTCGAGGGAGTACGCGAAGTTCGCCGCCGGCGCCGGAGCGGTTGTAATCGATAATTCTTCGGCTTTCCGAATGGAGGCCGACGTTCCTCTGGTGGTGCCTGAGATCAACCCGGCCGACATCCAAAAACATCGCGGCATCATCGCTAACCCTAACTGCACGACCATCATCGTACTGATGGCGCTTTATCCGTTGCACCTGGCCTTTCGTGTAAAGCGGGCGATCGCTTCCAGTTACCAGGCAGTGTCAGGCGCAGGCGCTAAGGCCATTCACGAACTATCAGTTCAATCCAAATCATTCTGCTCCGGAGAGCCGGTGAGCCCGGAGGTTTTTCCGCACCCGATCGCTTTTAACGTGTTACCTCAGGTGGATGTCTTTCTCGACGGCGGCTACACCAAAGAGGAACAGAAGTTTGTGAACGAGAGCCGGAAGATTATGCATCATCCGACGTTTCGGGCATCCATAACTTGCGTGCGGGTTCCCGTTTTCCGTGCGCATTCGGTGGCCGTGCACGCAGAATTTGAACAACCGGTATCAATCGATCGTGCCCGGGACGCTTTGAAGAACTTTGAAGGCCTGGAGCTCGTAGACGATCCGAGCTCGAACAAGTATCCGATGCCAATCTCAGCGGCTGGAAAAGATAAGTGCCAGGTAGGTCGACTTAGGGTGGACTCTGCTTGGGACAACGGGCTGGCTTTCTGGGTTTGTGGCGACCAGCTTTTGAAAGGCGCCGCCTTGAACGCAGTGCAGATTGCAGAGCTGCTTACGAAATAAGACGCTCGCAAGGGGTAAGGTAGCACGGGCATCCTGCCTGTCGGCTGCGTCGCGTGGCGACGTGAATCCGGCTTGGTGCCTAGATGTCTGTCTGATTTTACCTACAGGCTCCTAGGCTACTTTGGCATCAGCAACGCTCGATCGGGCGTGAGCGAGGTCGGGCGCTAGCGTGCACGAAACCGCCGCCAAATCTCGCAATATCCAGAAAATTCCCTTGCAATCGGGCAATCTATCATGCATGCTCATGCACAATCATGAATGCAGAGGCTTTGTCGAATGTCGACGAGATTTTTCCAAGCCAGCGGCGGCAGAAGATTCTGGGGGTTCTGCGGGAGGAAGGAAAGGTGGTGGCGGCCGAATTGGCGTCCCGGCTGAAGGTCTCCATCGACACGATCCGGCGCGACTTGAACCAACTTGCGCAGGAGGGCCTTGTGCAGAGGGTCCACGGCGGAGGATTGCCGGCTTCGCCCGCTCTCAGCCCGGTGCTTCAGCGGCAATTCAATGATCGAGATAAAAAACAAGTAGTCGCGGAAAAAGCCGTACAACTCATTCAAAACGGGACAGTTATATTTCTGGACTGTGGCACAACCGCCGTGGAGGTCGCTCGTGCGGTTGATCCCAACGTTCGGTTCACGGTAATTACCCACAGCCCCAGGGCCGCCCTGACTCTCGCTGAAAATGCCAGCGAAGCTGAAATTATTTTGCTCGGCGGCCGCGTTGACCCTCACGAGCTGGTCACGTTGAGTCCCTCAACTGTCACGGAGATTCGGAAGTTCCGCGCAGATCTGTTTTTGATGGGCATTTGTAGCATCCATCCAAGCGTGGGAATCACCTGCCGGACGCTTGAAGACCTCGAGTTGAAACGGGCTATGGCGGATGCTAGCGCCGAGATTGCCGCTCTGGCAACGGCGGAGAAGCTGGGTACGGCTGCGCCAATGGTGCTCGGACCTGTCTCCCTGCTGCGGTACCTCGTTACCGATGCAACCGCCGAAATGGTGCGAGATTATGCACGTTTCGGTGTCTCAATCCTTTAAGCCGTCCAACGATGCTGATTACATCTGTTCCCAAGCCGGTCGTTCCCAGGAGGGCCAGAGCCACAATTTTTCTGGCCTTCTTTGCAAACGGGTTTCTTTCCACCACTTGGGTGGTGCACATCCCCAGGATAAAAGCTTTACTCGGTCTGAGCGACGGCGGATTGGGACTTTGTCTTTGGGCGGCGACGCTTGGATTGTTCCTCGGTATGACCCTGGGGGGTTGGATCGTTGACCACTACCACAGCCAATTCGTGACTGGCGTTGCCGGTCTTTCTCTTGGCCTTGCAACCATTCTGGCGGTTGTCAGCACCAGCTGGCCTGCGCTTGTGCTATCGCTGGTTCCATTCGGTTTCTTTAACGGACTGATGGACGTTTCGATGAACAGTCAGGCCGCTGCGTTTGAGCAGCGGACAAGACGCGCCGTAATGTCTTCTTTTCATGCCTTCTTCAGTCTGGGGGGATTGACCGGCACATTGTTCGGGGCGGCTTTGCTTGCCGCAAACTGGCCCGTGTCGGTCCATGTCTTGATCGCAGCGGTTCCGTTCATGATAGGGGGCTGTTTTATGTACCGAGGACTGATCCCGGAGGAGCGACGTCGGCACCCGCAAAGGTTCTTCGTTAGTATCCCGACCAGGAATTTACTCCCACTGGCGAGCATGGCTTTTGTGTTCTTCCTGGCTGAGGGAGCGGTATTTGACTGGTCTGGAGTATTCCTCAAGACAGAGCTCGGAGTCGATATTTCTGCGGCGGGTATCGGTTACGCCGCTTTTTCTCTGCTCATGGCGAGCATCAGGTTCTCCGGCGACTATTGGGTTGCCCGCTTTGGGCGTTTTGCCGTTTTTGTAGTAGGCGCTATTGTCGGTGCGGCGGGTCTGCTGGTTGCCTGTCTGGGTCGAAATTACGTGATATCGGTGGCCGGTTTCGGCCTGGTAGGAGTTGGGCTTGCGAATTGTATTCCGTTGATTTTTTCGGCCGCAGCGCGACAGAGCGAAGTTAACTTTGGTCGGGCGATCGCTTCGGTGGCGTCGGCCGGGTATTTTGGTCTTTTCGCCGGACCACCGATTATCGGGTCAATTGCCCAGGTGATCGGATTGCAGAGGGCGCTGTTGCTGGTGGCCGGCGCGGTCATGCTGACCCTGTTCCTGGCCAAGAGCGGCCTCAGGCCTTCTGCTAAAGCGGCTCAAGTCGGTGAAAATGCGCAGATGGAAGGGTAGGGGCGCTCCCAACGTGGCATGGGCGTCTCGCCCGTGAATTTTACCCTAAACGCCGAAGTTGAGAAGTCGTGCTCGTACTCGTCCTCGATCTGGTGGATTCCTACAGATCGAGCACGAGCACGAGCATGATTCCCCTAAACAGAAACGGGCGGGACGCCCGTGCTACAGTGACCCTAAGATTTCGAACTCGAAATGAGATGCTTGGCCAAAAAGCTCTCCATCGCCTCGTAGAACGAAAAGCGATTTTCCTCGTTGTGAAAACCATGGCCCTCGTTTTCCTTCACCATGTATTCCACATCTATTCCGCGCTTTTTCAGAGCGTTCACGATCTGATTCGACTCGTCGATGTTAACCCGCGGATCTTTGGCGCCCTGGGCGACGAACAGGGGCGCTTTGATCCTGTCGGCGTTCAAAGCCGGGGAATTTTCCTCGAATAGCGCCTTGTCTTTCTCGGGGTTGCCGACCATTTCGTACATCATGTCCAGAAAAGGCTTCCAATACGGCGGCACCGTTTTCATGAAGGTGAAGAGGTTCGAGACGCCGACATAATCGACGCCGGCTGCGTACAAATCGGGAGTCTTGGTGAGACCTTCAAGAACAGCATAACCGCCATAGCTACCACCATAGATTGCGACCCGCTTCGGATCGGCTATACCTTGATCAATCAACCATTTTACGCCGTCGGTAATATCGTCCTGCATGCTCTGCCCCCACTGCTTGAAACCTGCCTCCCAAAAGTTGCGGCCGTAACCGGTAGAACCGCGGTAATTCATTTGGAGGACCCCGAATCCCCGATTGGCCAGAAATTGCACTTCCGGGTTAAAGCCCCATTCATCTCGAACCCATGGGCCCCCGTGCGGGTTGACCACAATGGGCAGATCCTTGGCTGGTTTGCCCTTGGGCAGAGTGAGGTAACCATGGATGATCAGACCGTCCCTCGATTTGTACTCGATCGGCTTCATCTCGGTTAACTGGTCCTCTTTTAACCACGGATTTCGGTCCGCGAGTTTGGTCAGTTTGCCGGAATTCGCCTCGTATAGGTAAAATGATCCTAGCGACCGGTCGGTAATGGTACGAACGACGAACGTGTCCTCGGCTTTGTTGGAAGAGACAACGTAGACGTCATATCCCGGTAGTTTGCCTTCCAGGGTCTTATAAAGCTGTTCGGCTACCGGGTCGAAAAACTTCTTTTCTTCTTTCCAAGTGGTGTAACTCGCTGACGTAATCACTTTGCGCTTTTTCGAATAGTGCAGATCGGAGACGTCGACTTCCGGATGGTCAAACAGGACGTTCGTCTCTTTTCCGGTTTCTGGGTCGAATTCGACTATGGCGGCTTTGTCGCGGCCAATGTTTGACACGCCATAAAGATCTTTGTTGTCGAACGTGAAAAACTGAGGGGTGAAAGTCTCTTTGAAATTTGTGGTGATGACCGGTTTCCAGGCGTCTTGCTCGGTCTTGCGGTAGAGCAACGTGGTGTTGACGCCGTCTGTGGTGGTGGCAACTCGGATATTGCCGGCATGGTCGGTTGTCCAGGACGATATGTTGCCGGGGTTCTCGGCAATCAGTTTCAAGTTACCCGTCTCAATGTTTAGCCGGTAGGCGTCAAAGACTTCCTTGTTCCGCTGGTTGAGGCCGATGATCAAGTCGGTCGGGTCATCCTCGAGATCATCGATCATCTCTGCTCTGACGCCTTCGAATGGCGTCAGGTCTCGCGAGCCGCTGCCATCACTCTGGGCGACATAGACGTGATAGTTTTCGTCTCCCCCGTTGTCCTTAAGGTACAAAACATATTTGTCTCCCTTCCAGAAGAAGCCGCGAATGTCCCGGTCCTTGACGTTCGTGATCTGTTTGGCCTCTCCACCCGATTTCGGTTGTACCCAAACGTTCAAACGGTGATCAACAGGTTTCAGAAACCCGATCAACTCACCGCTGGGCGAGACCTCGTATCCGGTTGTTTCAGGATTCCGGAAAAAGTCCCGCAGTGGAATTATCGGAGGAACACTGTCTTCGGCTTGGGACGATGTGAGGATCAACATAAACGAGATCAGACTGCTTAAGATATTCTTCATGCGCACTTCGAAAAATCCTTAGCACGGTAGAAGCGGAAACGCCAACGCGGCTCGAGAAACAATTCTATTGCAAATTGGTTGCAGTAATCGAACTGTCTCGGTTAACCCTATGATAATCGTTAGAGGCTTGGTCGCATCTCTTTTAATTGGTGCCGCATTCGTTCGGCCAGTCCAGGCTGCCGAGACACTCAAAATTGCTTCATTTTCTACCGTCCTCACCGAAATCGCCCAGCGAGTTGGCGGTGCCCATGTGACCGTGGCCGGCTTGGTAAGGCCCGGTCAAGACCCACACGAGTATCAACCGACCCCTGCCGACCTCGAGCAAGCTGCAGACGCCAAACTCATCCTGTTGTCAGGTAAGCATTTAGAGCACTACCTGGACAAGATCCAGCAGGCGACAGGTGGAAAAGCGGAATCTCTCGCGGTGGGCGATGCCCTGCCAACGCTCAAGATGCAGGCAGATCCTGACGAGCCGCAGGCTAAGGAAGCTGCAGACCCAAACGGGATGATCGACGATCCGCATTGGTGGAACAGTGTCGCCAACGTGGAGAGGGCCACGGTCATCGTCAGAGACACGCTAATCAAGCTGGATCAGGCGGACCGGACAGACTACGAGGAGAATGCGAAAACTTATCTAGCCAAACTCGACGCGCTCAATAATTGGGCGAAACGCAAAGTAGCCGAGTTACCGCGCGATAAGCGGAAGCTAGTCACCTCGCATGATGCCTTCCAATACTTGGCAAGGGATTACGGATTCAAGATTTACGCGATTGAGGGTGTGAGCACTGAAACCGAACCGTCTGACCGGCATGTCGCTGAGCTGATTGACGATATTAAGAAGCAACAGGTGAAAGCGATCTTTTTGGAGAACACGTTGAACCCGAAAGTAACTCGGGAGATCACCAGCGAGAGTGGAGCGAGAATAGGCGGCTCGCTTTATGCCGACGGTCTTGGCGACGGAGATGGCAGCACGTACGAAGGCTTGGTCAGGCACAACATCTCGACGATTGTCGACGCGCTTCAATAATCATGAGGGGTTCGCCACTGCTTCGCGCCGTTCTGGTCGTGCTGGCGCTTTTGGCGTTGCTGGCGCCTCTGCGGACCCTGACTAACCGGCGAAGTGAGGCAGCGCCTTCGCTCCAGCAGGCTGCACAAAGTTCTGCAGCAAAAAAGAAAATTCGTTTGGAACTCACTTCCACCACAGCCCCTTTCAAATATCAGATTACAAGCGGTGGCCAGCCGATCTGGAGCGGTGAGTCAGATTCCCCAATTGCAGCAACAGATCTGGAGCTGGAATTTCCTCCCGAAGGGATAGATCTGGTTCTGGACGCCTCTTGGGTGGAGCAGAAGCTGACAGCCGTGAGGCTTGCGTTGACGCCTCAGGGCTCCGACACGATGGCTAAGACCATCTGGGGGACTACCAATGTGAGCGAGGTACTGACGTTTCAGCAGGAAAAATAGGTCGTTCTTCAGTTATGTCTTACCATCGACTCGAGATAAAGGATTTGACGGTATCGTACCGGCGAGTTCCGGCTGTCCATCATGTGAATCTCGAACTGAGGTGCGGTTCTTGTGTTGGCCTGCTCGGGCCAAACGGTGCGGGTAAAACGTCACTTTTCAAGGCGCTAGTCGGCCTGGTCCCGCTTGAAACCGGATCGATGAATTTCCATGGTGATAGTCAAAGCCTGGTCAAGTCGGCCATTGCCTATTTGCCGCAGCGCACAACGGTTGACTGGGACTTCCCAATTACGGTGCGCCGCATGGTTGAGATGGGGCGCTATCAAGTCCTGGGATGGTGGAGAAGTTTTCGCCAGGAGGACAGGCAGGCCGTCGATCGAGCCCTCGAAGCAATGGAACTTGCGGACTTTGGCGAGCGCCAGATTAGCGCTCTTTCCGGCGGCCAGCAGCAAAGGGCTTTCCTGGCTCGTGCACTGGCTCAGGAAGCGCATGTCTTTTTACTCGATGAACCATTCTCGGGTCTGGACAAGCCGGCGCAGGATCTGCTCAGCGGGGCGATTCGCCGCTTGGCTAGTGCCGGCAATTTACTAGTCGTATCCCATCACGACCTGCGAACGGTGCGAGACCTGTTTGATCAGGTGATTTTTCTGAATGGTGAGCTAGTGGCATTTGGCGATACCAACCTCGTCTTTACCGCGGAAAACATCCGAAAAACCTTTCAGACCCATATCTTTTCCGGATCTTCCCATGAGCCTGACCTGGTTGTTTGAACCCTTTCGCCACGAATTCATGCAACGCGCCTTGTTTGGCTGCGCCTTAATTGGTTTCACCAACGGAGCGCTCAGCGCTTTCATAGTGATCCGCCGGCTGGCACTCATGGCCGACGCGATGGCTCATTCTCTCTTACCGGGAGTCGCCGTAGCCTTGATTTTGTTTGGCCTGGTGCCGGGCACACTTTTCATTGGAGCGCTCGTAGCCGCGCTTCTCGTGGCATTTGGAACGCAAATCATTTCCAACAGTTCGCGTATAAAAGAAGACACCGCGCTTGGGTTACTCTTTGCGTGTTCTTTTTCGCTGGGGCTGGTTCTGATCAGCTTTTCCCGGGTAAGCGTTAATGTCACCGATTACCTCTTTGGCAATATTCTAGGACTGGGCGACGCCGATCTTTGGGTGATCTATTTTATCAGTTTGATTGTGCTGCCGCTGCTGGTGGCTTTGGAACGACCCCTTTTGTTGACGGTGTTCGAATCTTCGGTTGCAGCAAGTCAAGGCGTACCGGTAAACACGCTTAAATATCTTTTGATGGGAACGCTGGTGCTCTCAATGATTTCTTCATTGCAGGCGGTCGGTGTTATCCTGGCATTGGGGATGCTGATCGCACCCGCAGCGACCATCTACCTGCTTTCTGACTCGTTTACGAGCATGTTTTGGCTAGGCGGAACTCTAGGCTGTGTCGGATCCTGTACCGGGCTGCTGATATCGTTTTGGCTGAACCTGCCGTCCGGGCCCTGTATTGTGCTGGTTCTGGGTGTGATCTTCCTGCTGGCCTACCTGTTCAGCCCAAAGTACGGAGTTGCGACCAGACTTCTAAGACCGCGCCATCTCCATGAAGCTTCCCTGGCACGCTGGAAGCTCAACGAACGAGAGCAAACGCCTGCGAACGACAACGAACCACAACGGTAGGAGCCTGCCTCGCTTACAAAAATCTCTGTGGGACGGGCGTCCCGCCCGTGATCGTCGCGAATCACGAGCGGGACGCCCGTGCCACATCATCTCGAAGATTTGTGAGCGATGCAGACTATCGACGAGCTTTTTCGGTTGCCGTTTGCTGATGTTCGCTGACCTTCGGTGACGTTCGTTGTCGTTTGTATCTGATGACTTGGTTTACCTTCACCTGGCAGAATTTTCTATTTTCGTTTCTGGCGCTGGCGTTTGAAGGATTGCCGTTCGTTCTGGTCGGGTCTCTGATCTCCGGTGCGATCGCGGCCTTCGTGCCGTCGAAAATGATCACTGGGATCCTGCCAAAGAACGGAGTGTTAGCCACGTTGGCCAGCGGCTTGCTCGGGTTATGTTTTCCGGTGTGTGAATGCGGCATTGTGCCGGTCGTTCGCCGCTTGATGAACAAGGGGTTGCCCGTTTCGTGCGGTGTGACCTTCATGCTGGCATCGCCCATCGTAAATCCGATCGTAGCCCTTAGCACGTTTGCCGCTTTTCGAGGGCAATCGCCCTGGCTGAATATGGGAACGCGGCTCGTTCTCGGCTATCTGGTCGCGGTCGTGGCCGGGTTGGCCGTTCGCCAGCTCAAACCAGAATGCATCCTCCGCACGGGCGCAGTGAAACTCCCAGCCCGGAAGCGACTGGCCTTCAGCATCAGTCCGCTGCCTGATGCAGCCATGAACGGATTTGAGAGCACATTCTCACAGAAGTTGGTTGGAGCGATCAGAATGGCTTGTGACGACTTTATTGATACGGCGATTTATTTTATGATCGGAGCGGCGGTCGCGGCCACATTCAACACCGCTGTCGACCAACAAATCATTCTCCCTCTGGCGCTCGAACCGACGCTCTCCACCATCTCGATGATGGCCATTGCGTTGATCCTGACGCTCTGCAGTACCTCTGACGCTTTTATCGCCGCGACGTTCGTCAGTTTTCCGATATTCGCCCGCATGGCGTTCATGGTATTCGGGCCAATGTTCGATTTGAAACTGTTCTTCCTCTACAGCGTCCTATTCAAAAAGCGCTTTGTGATCGGCCTTGGGATTGGACTTTTTGTGCTCATCGGCCTAATCTGCAGTCGTTTTTTAATCTACGTTTATGCGGGCCAGGGTCTTTAATTTCGTCAACGGCATCACGCTAATCGGAGTGGGTGCAGTACTGCTGGATTTTTTCTTTACCGGTCGACTCGATCAATATCTCCACCCTCAATTCCGTTATTGGACACTGCTTGCGGGCGTGATTTTTTGTGTGGCCGGCGTCGTTTATGCCGCGGGAAAAACCACCTCCCAATGCTGCATTGACGGAGAATGCGTCCATCAAAGCGCCAACAGTCCGGTGCGCAGTTTGGTCGCGTTTCTCGTGCTCTTTGTGCCGTTGGCCGCAGGCGTTGCGCTTTCGAAAGATAGTTACGATCAGCATGCTGTGTTGAATCGTGGATTCGTTCAGGACATCACTAAATTGCCGAGTCGCTCGGGCTCATTGCCCGCGCCAACGCCAAATGATCAGGTGATCCCACCGCAGGCGTTGGGCGCGGACATGGATGAGCGCGCATCCGAACCTCTCCCGCAGGATACGCCCAGCTCCCCGCCCGACCCGAACGCGGTTGCGAAAGGCGGAACAGGTCAGGCGAATCCTGCCGTTCCCTCATCGGACGATAACGGCTCCCAATATCTGCCAAAGGCCGCTGACGGTAATGTGGCGCTGGAGGTGACTGATTTGCTGTACGCCGAGGCAGAGGACAGCCTGCGAAAGATGTTCACGGACAAAACGATCGAGGTGATCGGGCAATATCTCCCCGGCTCAGATGCCAAACAGTTCAAACTTGTCCGAATGTTCATCGTGTGCTGTGCGGCTGACGCGCGACCTTTGGCCGTGCCTGTTGAGGTCTCTGGCCCGATGACCGCAACGGAGATGGGCTGGGTGAAAGTGGTCGGCAAGCCTATATTCACCCAACAGGGAGACAGGGCACACGTCGTGCTAAAGGCGGACAAGGTCGAATCCACCGATCCGCCGGCTGAGGCGATGCTGTATTAGTGCCAGTGTTAGTGCTAGTGCTAGTGAACGGACGCCGGCGAGAGCGATGGCTCTTAGCGTTTGGGCATTCTTGTTAGCGCCGAAGGCGTGACGTCTTTTCCCTTTTGCAATGTGCGAGTTTTGCAGGCGAGCTACATAGCCATGCCGCCATCCACGGTCAGGACCTGGCCAGTGATGTACTTTGCTTCGGGACTCGCGATAAAGGCAACAGCGGCCGCAACATCCTCGCACTCGCCAAATCTGCCTAACGGAATGAGAGTCAGGATCTGTGTCCTGACGGCCTCTGGTAATTGATCTGTCATGTCAGTCGTGATAAACCCTGGAGCAACGGCATTGACAGTAACGTTCCTTCCGGCAACTTCGCGAGCGAGCGCTTTCGTGAGGCCGATCAGCCCTGCTTTGCTTGCGGCGTAGTTGACCTGCCCGGCCTGACCAATCAGACCACTCACAGAACTGATGTTCACAATCCGCCCGTAGGATTGTTTCATCATCGACCGCTGCAGACCCTGAACAAAGTGGAAAGCTCCTTTTAGATTCGTGTCGAGAACAAGGTCCCAGTCTTCAGAGGACATCCGCATGCTGATACGGTCCCGGGTGATTCCTGCGTTGTTGACGAGGACACTGACCTTCCCAAACTCTTTTACGATTCTCGAACAGAGCTCCGCTACCGACTCTCCGTTTGCCACATCGACCGCATATGCGATCGCGCTGTCAGGTTTCAACAAATTGATCTCGGTCGCGGCGGATTGCGCGTTCGCCTCGGTGCGGCTCACCACGGCAATTCTGGCCCCTTCTTTCGCGAGCCGCAGAGCGACCGCCTTTCCAATACCTCTTCCAGCCCCGGTCACGACCGCCACTTGGTCCACAAATCGATTCATGAGCATCGAATGAAGGAGAGCCATTGGAGCGGGTCAAGCGGTTTTGAGAGAGGGGAAACGCCGGGAGCGCCGAAAACGCGCGAGAACGCCGAGAACGTACGAACAGTGAACGGTAAACGCCTAGGATTAACCCCTAAGAATAGAAAGCTCGGTGTCCTTCGTTGGGCGTTTGCCGTTCCCGAGCATTTGCGGCGTTCTCGGCGTTTCCCTCCACTCAAACGGCCTGTTCCTCGCCCAATTTCAGCTCGTTGAGTTTATTGCGCAGCGTCCGAATACTAATGCCCAGCATCTGAGCG
>JAFAJU010000027.1 GCA_019236035.1 Verrucomicrobiota bacterium
TCGTTGGCCCCCGGCTCGCCGCTATGCAATGGGATGCCAACCTGCGGATACAGGTCAATCGGTCAACGGACGTCCGCCCGACCATCAGGCAAGCCGCGAGGATGTTCTCGATGAACTTGCCGAAGGCTTGCAGTGACGGATATCCTCTGTAGCTATTCTCACTGAATGCGGGCCGCCTATGTTCTCGGTCGCTATACCTAGCAGAAAAAACGCTGTAGCTATGACGAAAATCGCCAATGAACGAAAATTCGGCTAGTCGAATCGCTTCGGCTTATCTGGCGTTCGCAGAACGCGAGGCCCACGGTCGTTCGGCTCTCTATGAGACTTTCGCGCGTGGCATCGCTACTGACTGTGTAGCGCTCTCTTTTCTCGCGGAATTTCCACAAGCGAAACAGCAGCCCAACTTGCTTTTCGCAGCGGTGAAATATCTCTACGGGGCACCTCGAGACTGGAGTAATTTCCGGAGGTTACTTTTAGAACATGGGGACGAAATCAGGGCAACGATGATGGCTCGTAGTACGCAGACGAACGAACCGGCTCGTTGCGCCACACTCTTTCCACTGTTCGCACGGCTTTCCCCGCCACTTGCCCTACTGGAGGTAGGGCAGCCGCTGGATTGTGTCTCCTTCCGGATGCATTCGCCTACGATTATGACGGCCATCGGGTCGTGCCAACCCTCGTTACGTCGGTGACACCCCCGACCTTTTTCTGTCGGGCGAAACGAGCGCCGCTGCCCAAACCCGGACTTGAAATAATTTGGCGAGCCGGTTTGGATTTGAGACCGATCGATATAAAGGACCCAGAGCAAATCGCTTGGCTCGAAGCGCTGGTGTGGCCGGATGAAGGAAATCGACTCGAGTTACTTCGTGCAGCGCTTAAGGTTGCGCACCACTTTCCACTACGAGTTGTCCAGGCGATCTACGCACCAACCTTCGTGCTTTCGTGGCAGAGATGCCGAGGGATGCCACGCGAGTGATCTTTCACACTTCGGTAATTGGCTACCTGAGCTCAGTCAATGAGCGCTCAGCGTTTGTGCAGACTCTGAGGGATCTCGATGTCGTCTGGGTTAGCAATGAACCGCCAGAGCTTTTGCCCGACGCGTCGCAAGCGCTCGCCAAACCATGGCCACCCGGCCAATTCCTGCTGACTATGAACGGACAATCAGTGGCGTGGACCGATCCCCACGGCACCCAGGAGTTGCAAACCGAGCTCCTAGCGGCGGGAATCCCGCTTTGATTTATATTCTCATTAATGTCACAACACGTTCCTGATCGCAGGGGCGATCGCCGGCAAGGAAGTGACTGTAAACCGCGTTCGCGCCGATCATTTGACCGCGGTCACCGATACTCTGCGCGATTGCGGATTCATTTTGCATGAAAAGAACGGCTCGGTTTCTATTTGTGCGAACGGTTTGAGCAAACCATTGAATCTCGAGACCCAACCGTTTCCCGGTTTTCCGACCGATATGCAGGCACAGATGTGCGCGCTTTTGTCCACCGTCGCAGGCGAAAGTTCGGTGACTGAAAATGTATTCCCGCGGCGGTTCATGCATGTATCGGAACTTAAGCGGATGGGAGCGACGATTGAACTGGACGGATCCGTCGCCCGAATCCGGGGTGTCGGGAGTCTGAGCGGTGCGCCGGTGATGGCGAGCGATCTGCGCGCATCCGCCGCTTTGGTGCTGGCTGGTTTGCTGGCGGAAGGAACAACGGAAATTAACCGCGTCTACCATATTGATCGCGGCTACGAGATGATTGACGAAAAGCTCATCGACCTTGGGGCGAAGATCGAGCGCGTGAAAGTTTGACGGCGGATTCTACCAGGGATCGATCTTTTTCAAAACGTCGTTCGTGCCGCTCTCGCGCAGAGTCAATGCCGAAACAACCGTCAAACGGGCCCCTTGATAAAATTCCGGCAGACGGACTGCGCCGCAATTGCACATCGTGGACTTCAGCTTCGCGGTCGTGATCCCGAGATTGTCCTTCAGTTTCCCGGCGTACGGGACGTGAGCATCGATTCCCTCTTCGAACATCAGGCCCAGTTGGTCCGGCGATTTTTCCAAGTAGTCGTATCGCTGCCAATTTCTCGCCCGGTTCGAACCCTCGCCCCAATACTCTTTGTAGTAGGTCGATCCGACTTTTACCAGCGGCGCGGGACTCTCGTCGAACCGGGAAAAATATCTTCCCATCATCAAAAAATCCGCGCCCAACGCCAGCGCAATGATCATGTGATAGTCGTGCACAATCGCGCCATCGGAACAGATCGGGATATACTCGCCGGTTTCGGCAAAATATTTGTCTCGCGCTTTGGCAACGTCGATTAAAGCGGAGGCCTGGCCTCGGCCAATTCCCTTTTCTTCCCGGGTAATGCAGATGGCTCCTCCTCCGATGCCGACCTTCACAAAATCGGCGCCCGCTTGGGCGAGATACTCAAAGCCGCTGCCGTCGACCACGTTGCCGGCGCCGATTTTCACGGTGTTGCCATAGCTGCTCCGAACAAATTCGATCACCTGCTTTTGCCAGACTGAGAAGCCATCCGAAGCGTCAATGCAGAGGACGTCCACACCGGCGTTGACAAGCTCGGGGATGCGCTCCTTGTAATCCCGCGTATTGACGCCGCCGCCGACGCAGAGGCGCTTGCCCGCGTCGAGCAATTCGTTCGGATTGCTGACATGCTCATCATAGTCTTTGCGGAAAACCAGGAAAGCGAGATTCAGATTTGCGTCCAGAATCGGAAGCACATTGATCTTGTGCGAGCGAATGATCTCATTTGCCTCCTTCAGAGATATTCCTTCCTTGGCGTAGACGATCTTGTCGAATCCGGTCATGAATGATTGGACTTCGGCGTTGCCGGTAA
Source organism: Verrucomicrobiota bacterium (assembly GCA_019236035.1). Lineage (GTDB taxonomy): Bacteria > Verrucomicrobiota > Verrucomicrobiia > Chthoniobacterales > JAFAMB01 > JAFAMB01. The sequence continues at coordinate 2,857 of JAFAJU010000027.1, forward strand.
CGGTCCCGCGCAGGTAATCCTGAGAGGTGATCAGTCCGCGGAACTTTCCGTTGGGCTGACCGTTGTCAGTCACCGCCATGGTTGAATGCCCCGTCTTCTCCCGAAGCTCCAGCACTTCCTCCAGGCGCGTGCCAGGGGAAACGTTGGCGTCGCTGACCACAAAGCCCGCTTTGTACTTCTTAACCTTGGCGACCATCCCGGCCTGAGCCTCGATGGGCTGACTGCAGAAGATGAAGGAGATACCCCCTTCCCGGGCGAGCGCTACCGCCATGCGCTCTCCCGACACCGATTGCATGATCGCTGAGGTGAACGGGACGCGAAGCGACAAGGCCGGGAATGTTCCCTCTCGGTATCGAACCAGCGGGACTGTTAAATCCACATTCCCCGGCACGCAGTTTTCCGTGGTCAGGTTGGGCAGGAGCAGATATTCGCCAAAGGTACGGGAAGGGGACTCAAGGATCGTGGCCATAATTTCGATACGCCACTGTGCGTGTGAAATCAATAGCCATGGCATTGAAAGTCGATCTTGCCAGCCTGCATTGTTCACAAATTCAGAAATTTGTGAGAAGGTCAGGTTAGTCCGCCTTGCGCGAAGCAAGGAGGCTGCGGAAAAGGGAGGTGCCTAGCACCACGACCCCGCCCGTCACGGCCCAAAACGACGGACGCTCACGTTACAATACCAAGGTCTTGGCGGAACTGCTCAATGCGAAGCCACGGGAAATCAAAGCGTTCTTGCGCGGCCAGCTGGCGCCGGGCCGCACCCAGGAGTTGCAAACCGAGCTCCTGGCGGCGGGAATCCCGCTTTGATTTTTATATTCTCATGGAATGTGAGCCGGGACGGATGTTTTTGAGCTGTTGAACGAAGCCGCTAACCTGACCTTCTCACAAATTTCTGAATTGGTGAACAATGCAGGCTGGCAAGATCGACTTTCAATGCCATGGCTATTGATTTCACACGCACAGTGG
>JAFAJU010000161.1 GCA_019236035.1 Verrucomicrobiota bacterium
AACGCGCTTATTTTGGGACTAGTGCCGGTGCCAAAGGCTGGGCTGAAGCCGGTTGTTGCAATTGGCGGCGAGGTTTGGTGTGTTATGAAGAATGATCAGAAAATAGAGGACGCTGCCGTGAAATTTGTTGCTTTTATGGAGGAACCAGAGCGGCTTTTTAAATTGTGTCTTACGTCTAATTACATTTCATCCGTCCGTGATCTCGCGCAAAAAGAGGGGGAAATAAATCCAGACCTGAAGCCTTATATTGAACAAATGGAAACTGCTAAGCCACGAGTATCAGAAGGTGGCGATAGTTATCCGCAGATTTCCCAAATAGTGCGAACTGCGTTACAGAAGGTGCTTACTGGCCAGAGTAGCATCGATTCTGCTTTGGCTGACGCTGCTGCTCAAATCAAGGCGCTCGATATTAAGCAGTAATCTGGGACGCAGTCGCAGGGTTTCGTTTTTTACGATTTTCCAACCGCCAAAAGTTGCTTCGCCACCGTCAGAACCTGATCGGGTTCAAATCCAAATTTCTTTTGCAGCTCCTTGAGCGGTGCCGAAGCCCCAAAAGTGTGCATGCCGATAACGCGACCTTTCTCACCCACGTAACGCTCCCATCCAAAAGTGGAGGCCTGCTCAACGGCCACACGAACTTTCACGCTTGGCGGCAGTACACTTTCTCGGTACTCCTGCGTCTGGTGTTCAAAAATGTCCCAGGACGGCATCGAGACCACACGTGCACGAATACCCTCTTTGAGCAGCCTTTCAAAGGCTTCAACGACGAGGCTCACTTCGCTCCCAGAAGCGATAAGGATCAGCTCGGGATTCCCGCCGGGAGCATCGGCTAAAACGTAGGCGCCACGTGCGACGCCGCTGGCAGAGGCGTATTTGGTTCGATCCAGAGTCGCCAACGGCTGGCGTGAGAGCGCCAGGACCGCAGGCTGGTCGCGCAACTGCACGATATAGCGATAGGCTTCAACGACCTCGTTAGCGTCGCCGGGCCGCAATGTCACCAGCCCGGGAACGGCTCGCAATGAAGCAAGATGTTCTACCGGCTGGTGCGTCGGGCCGTCTTCTCCGTCGCCCATAGCCTCGTGAGTGAAGACAAAAATGGTAGGTAGCTCCATTAGAGCGGAGAGCCGAATGGAAGGGCGTGCATAGTCGCTGAAGATAAAGAACGTTGCGCCGAATGGCCGAAGCTTTGATAGTGAAAGCCCGTTAACAACCGCTCCCATCGCGTGCTCGCGGATCCCGAAGTGCAGGTTCTTTCCACTGGGGTTATTCGCTTGAAAATCTCCCGCACCCTCAAACTTCAAAGTCGTCTTGTTCGACGGCCCTAAGTCCGCAGAGCCGCCCAGGAACCAGGGTATGTTCTGTGCCAGAGCGTTAAGCACTTTACCCGAAGCCTCCCGGCCGGCTATGCCTTTCTGATCTGCCGCGAAAACTGGCAGACCGCGATCCCAATCAACTGGCAGCTCGCGGCGCTGCATCAGATTGATCTCGTTGGCAAGTTTCGGGTTTTTAACAGCGTAGTTCGCGAAAAGGTCCGTCCACTGGCGACGGGCCTCCGCCCCGCGAGCACCGATACCCGCTGCGAAATGCTCCCGAACCCCATCGGGAACCAGAAACTTTGCGTCCTCAGGCCATCCGTAGCTCCGCTTTGTCAGACGAATTTCGTCGTCGCCGAGCGGCTCGCCGTGAGCCTCTGCAGCATCCTGTCTGTGAGGAGAACCGTAGCCGATATGACTGTCGAGGATTATAAAGGTCGGACGCCCTGTAGTTCGCCGGAAAACCTCAAGCGCTTGCTCGATTCGATCGATATCGTTGGCGTCGCCAACCCGCAACACGTTCCAGCCGTAACCCAGGAAACGAGCAGCAATATCTTCCGTGAAAGTCATGCGGGTGTTTCCTTCGATGGTGATGTGGTTGTTGTCGTAGACCCAGCAGAGATTGTCCAAGCCAAGGTGACCCGCGAGCGATGCCGCTTCCGACGAGACACCCTCCATCATGCAGCCATCCCCGCACACCGCATAGATGTGATAGTCGAAAATGCTGAACCCAGGCCGATTGTAGCGGCTGGCCAGCCATTTCTCGGCGATCGCCATACCAACGCTGGTTGCGACGCCTTGCCCGAGTGGCCCGGTAGTAGTCTCAACGCCTGACACCCAGTGATATTCCGGGTGCCCCGGCGCTTTGCTGTCGAGTTGACGGAAGCGGCGGAGGTCGTCAAGCGAGACCGAGGGCTGGCCTAACCTTTCGTAGTTCGCGTTTACGGCCTTGGTCGCAGTCAGGTGAAGTACGGACCAGAGCAGCATCGAAGCGTGGCCGTTCGAAAGCACGAACCTATCTCGGTTTGGCCAGATCGGGTCTTCCGGATCAAACTTCATAACGCGGTTCCAGATAGTATAAACCAACGGTGCCAGCGCCATTGGAGTGCCGGGATGACCAGACTTGGCTTGTTGTACCGCGTCCATCGAGAGGGTACGAATCGTGTTGATCGACAACTGATCTAATTCCGGGTTAGTCATTGCTATTATTTTTTGTGGGTCCTGCTGCTGCGCGGTCGGCGAACACCAAGGCTCTTTCCTTTTTCATGAGACCATTTTACTTCGATTCAGTGGCCACTACGGGGTTGTTCCATCCACCAGCGGGCGAGACTTTTTGATCGACTTCACTTGGTCCCCAGGTGTCCGGCTCGTATCCATAGATCGGTGTGCCGGCCTTCAGCACCGGATCGACGATCCGCCAAGCCTCTTCCACATAGTCTTCGCGGGCAAACAACGTCGCATCTCCCACCATGGCGTCTCCTAGAACGCGTTCATAGGCATC
>JAFAJU010000093.1 GCA_019236035.1 Verrucomicrobiota bacterium
CTACCGGCTGCACAGATATCGTGCGGCGAAGCTAAGCTTGTGTCGACGACACGGAACCATGGCTTTCCAATCCCATCGAAGATCGTGAATCTGAGCGGTTCAGTGTAGGCATTGATCATGACGTAGAGGTCGACATCCTGCTGGGACCTGCCGCTCAGGTAGTAAGCTAGACTGTGAGAGTGGTAGGAGAGATCGGTCGATGGCCCGACACCGCGCCAGCGGATCTCTTCGCGCCAGAACCTGCTACGGCAAACGGTCGGATGCGTTTTGCGGAAAGCGATCATTAGTTTGAAAAAACGAAATATATCCGCGTATTCGCGAAGCCGGTTCCAATTGAGCCAGGTCGTTTCGTTGTCTTGATTGTAAGGGTTGTTATTCCCTCCCTGCGTGTGCAGAAATTCATCCCCAGCCGCGAACATAGGTATCCCATTCGATAGCAATAAAAGGCAGCAGAAATTTTTCGCTTGGCGCTTGCGCAGAGCAATTACCCTGGGAGGAACGTCATCGTCACCTTCCCACCCGCAATTCCAGCTGAAATTATCTATTGTGCCGTCCGTGTTATTGTGGCCGTTCGCACTGTTCCGCGGCTCGTTATAAGAGACCAGGTCGTACAAGGTAAACCCGTCGTGCGCGACAATGTAGTTAATGCTGTAGAACGGGCGACGGGCCTCCTCGATGCGATCTGGGAAAAGATCGTCGCTGCCATAGAGTCGCCTCATCACGGCCGGCACTGCACCGGCATCTCCTCGGACAAAACGCCGGATATCGTCTCGAAACATGCCGTTCCATTGGTGCCAGAACATGCCCGGGAAACTCGTCCCTAACTGATAGGCACCGCCGGCATCCCAAGGCTCAGCGATCAGACGAGCGGTCCTGAGCACTGGGTCGGTGCGAATGGCGGAAAGCAGCGGCGGATCATCCCAGTCGATCGAACCATCTTCGGAGCGCGTTAGGATGGAGGCCAGATCGAAGCGAAAACCGTCGACGTGCATTTCCGTGACCCAATACCGAAGACTGTCGAGGATGAGGCCTCGAATGAACGGATCAGTGCAGTTCAAAGTGTTGCCTGTTCCAGAGTAGTTGGCATAGGGACATCCCGGATCGTACGTGAGGAGATAGAAGCTCGCGTTGTCGATGCCTTTAAAGGAATAGGTCGGTCCCAGATGATCTCCTTCGGCAGTATGATTGTAGACCACGTCGAGGATGACCTCGATTCCTGCGGCATGCAGTGCCTTCACCATCTCCTTAAACTCGGTGATGGCAGCATCCGGGCGCGATGCGTAGGCAAGGTTCGGCGAGAAGAAATTCAATGTCATGTATCCCCAATAGTTGCCTTCTTGAGGATCGAATTGATGAACAGGCATCAATTCCACGATCGTTATCCCCAGCTCTTTCAGATAGGGGATCTTCTCGATCAACCCAGTGTACGTTCCGCGGACCGGGTCAGCGGCATCGCTGGAGCGGCTGGCCGTGAATCCTTTTATGTGAAGTTCGTAGATAATGGCGTCCGAGAAATGCAGCGGAGATTTATCCTGGCCCCAGCGAAATTCCGGCTCGTTGAATCTAAAAATGCCGAGCGGTGCGCGACCCGCATTTGTTCCCGGGCTCATGGCGGCTTCGCGCCGGAATGTGGGCGGAAAAAACACTCCCTTTGCATAGGGATCGAGTAGAATCTTATCTGGATCAAATGCGTTCCACGCATTCGGGCCTCCGTCCTTGGGACCGTTAACGCGATACGCGTAATAACAGGCATCTTTGAGTTCGCTCTCTTTTAGCCGGCAATGCCAAACCCTTTTGGTCTTATGGCTCAGGTGATCCAGCCAGACCTCGGCTAACGGCGTCACATAGTCGTCTTTGTTAAAAAGAAGGAGAGTCACCTCCGTCGCGTTTTTGGAGTAAAGCGCAAAATTAAATTCCTTCTCTTCGGGAATGTAGGTCACCCCCAGCGGCATCGGGGACCCTTCCAAAGAGGGCCAATTCACGACTTTTGGTTCCCAGGTGCCCTTCTTCACGACGTTGCAAAGTTGTCACGTTAAGCTGGCGATCAATTGGAGGTCAATTGCATAATGGCCGCGTTTGCTCGAAGAAAAGGTTCTTGCCGAGCGCTCAAATACGCGACGAATGTGGGCGATGACGCCAACCAGAGAAGAAGCCTGGAACTTGGTCTGCGAATATACCGTCAACGAATCACTCCGCAGGCATATGTTATCCGTCGAAGCCGCGATGCGCACTTATGCCTTACGGTTTGGCAGTGATCCGGACGTCTGGGGCGTGGTGGGCTTGTTGCACGATTTTGACTATGAACGCTATCCGAACGTAGCCAGCGACGGTCATCCTAATCGGGGCGCCGAGATTCTCAGGAGCAAGGGAATTGACGAGGTAATCGTCCGAGCAATCCTGGCTCATGCGTCCGAGGTCACCGGCGTAGAGCCTGAGAGCCTGATGGAGAGGACGCTGGTCGCGGTTGATGAGTTGACCGGGTTTATCATCGCAGTCGCGCTTGTTCGCCCGTCCAAAAGCATTCTGGACGTGGAACTGAAATCGGTGAAAAAGAAATGGAAAGATAAAGCGTTCGCGGCGCCGGTGAACCGCGAAGAGATAGAGCATGCCGCGGCCCTTCTGAATACTTCACTGGATGAACATATTCAGCTTGTTCTGGACGCGATGAAAGAGCGCGCAGTGGAACTCGGCTTAAAGTAAGCGTGCCTGCTTGCCCCTTCTGACAGCGCGAAAAACCGCGACGGTATGCATCAGATAATGAGATTCATGGAAAGTTGCTCTTACAGATTCGCGCAGCCTGCAGACCTTAAGATGGTGCGTTCGGAGCTAAGCGACGAGGCTTGGCTCCGGCTGTCGGGGTTGTTGGAGTGTTCCTCTACGCGACCGGATTGGATAGTTCTTGCGTTTGCGGGCAAGCGGTTAGCTGCAATGTTGGCGCTCGTCACACATTGCGAGTTTGGTCTCCCGCTTGAACTCTTCGAATTTCACGGGAACCTCAACGGAAGAATTGATTCACTCGAACTGCTCCAATTCGCGATCGAGAAGGCTCGGAGCCTTGGATCTCGTGAGCTGTTTTACACCTTCTCGGCTGATTCCGGCGGGACCGACGCTATCTCTGATGCGGGATTCCGCCTCTGGCGAAATACGCTGCGGCTTCAGTCGACAAAGCCGACAGGCATCGGAATGCGAGGTTATCGATCCTGCGCAACGTCGGCCTTTGCTCGGAGTGAGATAATTGCGCTCCTGGAACGGACGTCAGAGTTATCGGCTGATTCGCAGATTCAATTTTATCGAGAGCGTCTCGGCGGCTTGAAGGACGCGGAAATGACATTGAAGGTGATGGAATACACCAAGTACGATCCTGACTGGTGGAGGGTGGCTCTTACCCCGGGCGGGCAGATGATCGGGATCGTTCTTCCAGTCCTGGTGTATGGGGAGCCGACGATTGGTTTTATCGGGGTACGACCGGAGTATCGGGGACGGCGAATCGCTCAATTTCTGCTGGGCGAAGCTTGGTCCGTCATGAGTCGCTCCGGGTGGTCAACCCTTTATGCGGAAGCCGACCAACGAAATCGGTCAATGTATCGTGCCCTGGTCTCAAGCGGATTCACGCTGCAATGCCAGAAGCAGGAGTGGAGGCTGGACCTGTGCCGGATGGGAACCTAACGACGTACGATGGGGCGCGAGCAAGGTAGCATAGGCATCTTGCCTGTCGGGCGCGCGGCGTGCCGCGCAAATACAGGCTGGAAGCCTATGCTACTTTGGACACCAGCGACATGCGATGGGGGCGTGAGCAAGGTAGC
>JAFAJU010000103.1 GCA_019236035.1 Verrucomicrobiota bacterium
TGCGCCCGCCGGCGAACCGAGATTGCTCAAGGAGAAACATCGGTTATTAACGCTTCGGCATGGCGGACGCCTTTTCAGTGCGATCCACTTCAACGGTGCACGATTTGCCCTACCGGACCCGCCCTGGGACATAGCGTTCTACCTGGAAGCGAATTATTACCAAAGCCAGGTGAAACTGCAGCTCCATGTCGAAGCGATACGCCAGAGCGGTAGCGAGCTGAGAGGTGAGACTTGAGAGAACGGCGAACGCCGAACGTTAACGGTGAACACACTCGATCAACACCTTCAACAGCTCGCTTGGGTACCGGAACCGAAGCGAAAACTGATCCAAAGGCTTGGGATTGAGACCTGGCGAGACTTGCTGGAGCATTATCCGAGGCGTTACGAGGACCGGACGCGCTTTTCTGCGTTCCCAACCGAAAGTTCCGAAGAGCCGATCTGTCTGCGTGGAATTATCGAGAAGGTATCCACGCGCTTTTTTGGAGGCCGGAAAATCGTCGAGGCAACGCTGGAGGACGCTTTCAATAACGTTCTGAGCGGCCGTGTGATCTGCCGGTGGTTTAATCAGCATTATCTGCAGCGCATGCTGGCAGCGGGCCAGGAGCTGATCGTGTTTGGCCGCCCGAAGCGGTACAAAAATCGGATCTATTTGGATCATCCCGAGTTTGAGATTGTTGAGGAGGAAGGGGAGGAGAACATTCACATGGGTCGGATTGTGCCGATCTATCCGCTCACCGAAGGAGTGCGCCAGCGAGCGCTACGTTCGATCATGTTCCGAGCCGTTCAGGAACTCGCGGCGCTCGGACTCGATTTCGCCACCAATTCGGATCAGCCGTCGGAAGAGGAAGCGCTGTGCCAGATCCATTTTCCGGACAGCTGGTCAACGCAGGAAGAAGCGAGAAAGGTGCTCGCCCTGGCTGAATTTGTGGCGATGCAGATTGTGGTGGAACGGCGGAAACGTGCCGCGGTTGCCATTGCCGGGGAGCGCCACGTCGCCTCTGGGGAGCTCACAAAACGCTTTCTGGCCGCGCTCCCCTACCGTCCGACGGCAGCGCAGGAGCGCGCAATCGGTGAGATCCGGCGAGACATGGGTAGAGAGATTCCCATGAGTCGACTTCTGCAGGGCGATGTCGGGGCCGGCAAGACCGTCGTCGCGGCAGCAGCGATGCTTTATGCGGTCGAAGCCGGCTACCAGGCTGCCCTGATGGCGCCTACGCAGGTTTTGGCTGAGCAGCATTTCGACAATTTTCGGGGTTGGTGCTCTGCATTGGACGTTCGCATCGCTCTTCGGACCGGAAGCCGCCAGGAGGTTTCCCACCTCGAGCTCCTTGGAGATTCTCAGATTCTGATTGGAACGCATGCCTTGCTTTACGACGCCGAGCAGTTCCGGCGACTCGGCTTGGTGGTGATTGACGAACAGCATAAGTTTGGCGTTTTGCAGCGCGCGAAATTGGTGGAGAGAAGCCCTGTTCCAGACCTTCTCGTAATGACTGCGACGCCCATTCCGCGCACCCTGGCGATGACGGTCTACGGCGACTTGGAAATTTCTATCCTCGACGAAAAGCCGGCAAATCGCCGCCAGATAATCACTCGGGTTCGACCCTCCGCAAAAGTCCCGGAAGCGGCTTCATTTATTCGAGAACGCGTTGATGCCGGACGCCAAGCGTACATAATTTATCCGGTGATCGAGGAATCAGATACGCTGAGCCTGAAGGCTGCGACGACTGAATATTCCAAGTGGGAAAAATTGCTGGCACCGGTGCGCTGCGGGCTGTTGCACGGCCGGCTGTCTCCGGACGAAAAGGATCGTGTCATGGAGGCATTTCGGGAAGGTTCTATCAATGTCCTCGTTTCGACCACCGTGATCGAGGTCGGTGTCGACGTGCCGAATGCGACGGTTATGCTGATCGAGAACGCAGAACGATTCGGACTGGCCCAACTCCACCAGTTGCGCGGGAGGATCGGCCGCAGTCAGCATCAAAGCTACTGCGTGCTGCTGACAGACCGAGAGGATCCCGAGGCACTCGACAAACTTGCTATTCTAGAGCGAAGCGAAAACGGATTCGAAATAGCCGAAGCGGACCTGAGAATAAGGGGTCCGGGAGATATGCTGGGGACTGCGCAGAGCGGTCTGCCGCCTTTGCGTCTTGCAAGCCTGATCGAGGATGAAGCGTTATTGTTTCAGGCCAAGAATATCGCCAGAACAATCCTGGACAAAGATCCTGGACTGCAACAGCCTCAACATCAACGCTTTGCTCGAATCGCTGTCCAAACAGGCGAAAATGGAACAAGTTTAGCTAATTAATCACGGCACCCATGAAGAGTTTCCTGAAGTTTCTGGTATTTGTTTTGCTCTTGGCCCTTGCCATTTCGCTCATTTACGTCTGGCAAGCAAAGCAACCCGGCCAACCTCAAGTGAAGGTTGAGAAGTTTACGCCGGCTGACAAATCCAGCCTCGATCTGGATGCCGTCGATGTGTTGCAACGCTTGGATGACGAGTACGCCAAGGTGGTCAATGCGGTGATTCCCAGCGTGGTCAGCATTACAACGACAAAAACCGTGAGTCGCCGGATGCCAGTTGATCCTGTGGAGCTCTTTTTCGGTCGACGCTTCTCGGATGAAAACCCGGCGCAACAGAAAGTCACCTCTCTCGGATCGGGAGTGATTGTCTCGAAGGAAGGGCACATCGTGACGAATAACCATGTGCTAAACGGGACGGACGATGTCACGGTCCAGCTAAGTGATGGCCGGGAGTCTAAGGCGAAGATAGTCGGCACAGATGGACAGATTGATATCGCCGTCTTGAAGATTGATCTGCCGAATCTGATCCCTTTGGCCATCGGTGACTCCGATAAAGTAAGGGTGGGTCAGATCGTGATGGCGATCGGTAACCCGTTCGGTCTGGACGAGAGTGTGAGCCAGGGAATCATTAGCGCCAAGGATCGTCAGGTCGTGAATGACAGCCAGGTCGAGTTCTTTCAAACCGATACGGCGATTAACCCTGGGAATTCGGGTGGCCCGCTCGTCAATATCCGGGGCGAAGTCATCGGAATTAATACGATTATTTACTCTGAATCCGGCGGGAATCAGGGCATCGGATTTGCCATTCCATCGAATATGGTCAGGGGGGCAGTGAACAGTATTATCTCAAAAGGTAGAGTGATCCGGGGTTACCTTGGAGTCGCGATCCAGCCGGTCACGAAAGATATCGCCGAACAATTTAAGCTCGACAGCGCTCATGGTGCGTTGGTGACAGACGTCACCCCGGGGTCACCAGCTGAAAAGGCCGGCATCATCCGTGGGGACGTGATTCGCAAGGTGAATGGTTACGATATCAAGGACACCATTTCTCTGGTAAACCGAATCGCGGAGGCCGATGTCGGTTCCAACATGATGATTGATCTGGTAAGGGACGGCACAGCGAAGGCTGTCACGGCTCAAATTACCGAACAGCCGGCAGACCTTGTTGCGCGTTTGAATCGCAAACAGAGCGTTCCAACTCCGTCCGGGACCTCGGAGAATGCGTTGTTTGCCGGCATCGAGGTTCAGAATCTAACTCAACAGCTCCGGGCGGAGGCCAAGGTGCCGTCGAACGTAAATGGGGTTATTGTGACGAGTGTAGACCCGACTTCGCCGGTCGCGCAGCAAGTGAAGCCCGGAGATGTTATTGAACAGATCAACCGGCAACCCGTCGCCAACGTGGATGAATTCGAGCGTGTGGTCGCCCAACTGGACTCAGACCGGCCGGTGATGGTTGGTCTAGCACGCAACCGCCAGCGATCTTTTGTGATTATCCAACCAAATTGAGCTATTCAAGCTGAAATTTATACATTAATCATTGCTGTTATGAGTCAAGGTTCTGCCGGAAATGTCATTGCTGCCTTGGTGAGTTTTTTTATCCCGGGCCTCGGTCAGCTGATCCAAGGCCGGGTTCTTGCTGCGCTCTTGCACTTCGTGGTGACAGGCTTGCTCTGGCTCATTTGGCTGGGCTGGCTTGGACATATTTTTTCCTGCATCGACGCAGCTCGCTGGAAAGCGAGATAAAACCCGAAGCGACGTCCAGGAAGTATTATGCCCGAGTCAACGCCAGGTCGCGGTTCAGGAGGAAATGTCATCGCAGCGCTTGCAAGTCTGGTTATTCCCGGACTTGGACAATTGGCGCAGGGCCGAGTCCTTTCGGCTTTGCTGCTAGTAAGCGTCTCGGGAATTCTTTGGGTCCTTTCGTTTGGACTTCTCGGGTGGGTCGGTCACGTCATAGCGTGTTTGGATGCAGCGCTCTGGAGAGGGCCGCGCTAGAACGATGAACAAACTGCGATATCCCCCGCCTGGTACTGCGCCGGCCACGTTGATAGTGCCTCAGGAGCATCAGGGCCAGAAGCCCATGGTATCGCTGATTGAGTATGACGCCCACTCCATCGAGGAACGCAAAGTCGACACCATCGATGATCTTTTGTCCTGCCTCGATAATGACAAAGTGAGTTGGATCAATGTGCATGGTCTCGGTGATGCCCAATTCTTTCAGCAGCTAGGGTCGCATTTCCGAATTCACCAACTCGCCCTTGAGGACATCTTTAATGTCGGGCAGCGACCAAAAATAGAAGAGTACGATCACCAGCTCTTCATTGTGCTGGCCATGGCGTACCAAAACAAAGAGCAAGAGGTCGTTTTTGAGCAGGTCTCGATGGTGCTCGCGGAAAAGTTCGTTATTACGATTCAAGAAGACGCGGGGGATGTTTTCGACCCGGTGCGGCAGCGATTGCGAGAGCGGGGCGGGAATGCGCGTTTTATGAAAGCGGATTATCTGGCCTACGCTCTGATAGACGCTGTTATAGACGGGTACTTTCCGATTATCGAATCATTGGGCGATTCTATGGATGACCTTCAAGAGACGCTGCTCGAAAATCCAACTCGGGAACGGGTACGCCAACTCCACGAATTCAGGCGAGTCATCGCACAAATTCGCCGCGCAGTCTGGCCACAACGCGACGTTCTCGGCCGGCTAATGCGGGACGAAACCGGTCTTGTGGCGGTGCGAACCAAGCCTTTTTTTCGCGACTGCTACGACCACGCCGTAGTCATGCTGGACCTTCTCGAAAATTTCCGGGAACACACGCGCGACATTATGGATCTCTATCTCTCGAGCATCAATATCCGGACCAGCGACATCTTGCGAGTTTTGACGGTGATCTCTTCGATCTTCATACCGCTAACATTTATCGCCGGCGTTTACGGGATGAACTTCGATCCTAAAGCGAGCCCGATTAATATGCCGGAGCTCGAATGGCCGTTCGGCTATCCTTTCGCGATCTGCTTGATGCTCGCGGTGGCAGTCGGAATGATTGTTTTCTTCAGGCACAAGAAATGGCTGTGAGTGTTATCCTCAGGCTCGCTCCATCCACGCCGGGTGATTCCTGATCAAGGCTAAAGCCCGCTTCGTCAGCGTCCGCCCGGGCTCAATGCGACTCCATGGCGAGGCGCCCGAAGGATGGGGCAACGGGACCAGATCAAACACTCGCCCGAATTTCTCCACGCGCGCACTTTGCCCAACTAGTTCCGTCAGGTTTGGCAGCTCATCCAGGAATTGGCCGATAGCCAATTTACCGACCGCAATCACAAGTCCAGGTTCTAAAATCGCAAGCTCGGTTCGTAGCCATTCGCTGCAAAAAGCGATCTCCTGCGTGGACGGAACGCGATCGCCACCTTGAGCATTTTTACCCGGGAAACAGCGGCAGACGGCGGCCATGTAGACTGTTTCACGAAACTGCGTCTCCGTGACGCCGAGTTCATCTTGGAACCATTTGAACATGGCTTTACCTGCGGTCCAGGCGAACGGGCGGCCCAATATCGGCTCTTTGATGCCAGGTGCTTGTCCGACCAGCATGACCCGGCTCAGAACCGGACCTCCCGAGACCGGGTGCGATTGCATCCGGGTGCATTTTCGACACGAGTAGAGCATTTGCACATGTTGTCGTAGCCGAAGTTGCCTGCTTGAAATCGTGAGGTCGTTATCCATAAGACTGCACGCAACGGTCTCGGGTGAACGATGACCGGAGATTGGTGGTAAGTAAACATCGGCGTTTTGGGCGGAGCGGTAGGGCGAGACTCCGCCCGAGCCGTGGCGTGTGACGATCCGAAGAGCAGGGCGGCGCGTTGCTCCCACGGCTCGGACGGAGCCTCGCCCTACCGGCGGTTTATGGCCGCGCCAAACGGTGAACGCCAAACGTTGGACGTCGAACGTTGGACGTCGAACGTTGAACGAACTGCTTGCGCGACCTTCCTCTCGCTGCCTAACATGGGTCCCTAGCCCAATCAGGAGATGACACCTTGGAATTAAAAGACATCAAAGCCATCATCGATTTGATGAAAAAGAACGATCTGGCGGTGTTCAAGCTGGAGAAAGAAGGCTTTAAGATCGAGCTTGAAGCGCATCGCTCCCCCGCGCCTTTGATTACTGCTTTGCCGGGGCCTCAAGTGGTTGCTGTTGCCCCGACGCGAGGTTCCTCGACGCACGCACCTTCCACTGTGCCCGCTGCTGCGCCGGAACAGAAGCCAACGTTCAAGGAGATCGTGTCCCCGATGGTAGGGACATTTTACCGGGCGCCTTCGCCGGATTCTGCGCCTTATGTCCAGGAAGGCCAGGACATCGCCGAGGAGACAGTGGTTTGCATCATTGAGGCCATGAAGGTAATGAACGAGATCAAAGCAGAAGTGAAAGGTGTTATCACTGAGGTTTTGGTGGAGAACGGGACAGCCGTTCAATTTGGTCAGCCACTGTTCAGGGTGAACTAATCGTGTTTAACAAAATCCTGATCGCCAACCGCGGCGAGATCGCGTTGCGGATCATCCGAGCTTGCAAAGAACTGGGCATTCCGACGGTAGCCGTCTATTCGGAAGTGGATGTCGACTCGCTCCACGTTCAACTGGCTGACGAGGCGGTGTGTATCGGTCGACCACCAAGCTCGGAAAGCTATTTAAAGATCGAGCGAATAATCAGCGCGGCCGAGATCAGCGATGTGGACGCGATTCATCCGGGATACGGTTTTCTCGCGGAGAACGCGCATTTTGCTGAGGTTTGCGCGAGTTGCAATATCAAATTTATCGGTCCTCCCCCTGCAGCGATCAGGATCATGGGAGATAAGAATGCGGCTCGAGAGCAGGCCAGGAGAGCGGGTGTGCCGATCACACCGGGAAGCGATGGTGTGGTCGAAACTGAGAAGGAAGCCGTTGAGATCGCGAAGAAGGTTGGATACCCGGTCATGATCAAAGCGATTGCGGGTGGCGGTGGCCGCGGGATGCGCGCCGCACACAACGACGTGAGTCTGGTGCAAGGTTTTCACGCGGCTCACAGCGAGGCGGAGAAAGCGTTCGGGAACGGGGGTGTGTACATCGAAAAATTAATCGACCGGCCGCATCACATCGAATTCCAGGTTATCGGTGATAGCCACGGTCGCCTGGTGCATCTGGGCGAGCGCGACTGTTCGATCCAGCGGCGAAACCAGAAAATTGTTGAAGAATGTCCATCTCCATTAGTCGACGAGCGGTTGCGTGAACAAATGGGCGAATGTTCGGTAGAGCTTGCTAAGTCGGTTGGATACGAGAACGCGGGCACGATGGAGTATCTCGTCGACCGGCAGGGAAATTTTTACTTTATGGAGATGAACACGCGGATACAGGTTGAACATCCCGTGACCGAGGAGGTGTATGGCTGCGATCTGGTCAAAGAACAGATTTTGATTGCAGGTGGGGCTCATCTCTCTGAACACGTGGCAACGGCTAAGCCGCGCAGCTGCGCGATCGAGTGTCGCATCAATGCGGAAGATCCGGACAACAACTTTCAGCCGAGTCCCGGTATGATTGATTTCTACTATGCGCCGGGAGGGCGCGGGGTCCGGGTGGATTCACACATCTATTCAAAGTACACAATTCCACCGCATTACGACTCGATGATCTCCAAACTTATCTGCGTAGGTTCGACGCGGGAATCGGCCATCCGCCGCATGACGCGTGCGCTAAGCGAGTATCTGATTTCGGGTATCAAAACTAATATTCCGTTTCAGGCGAAAATAATGCAGAACGCGGATTTCATGCGGGGGGATTTTGATACAAGCTTTGTCGAAAAGATAATGAGTCCGAAACAGTTTGAGAGAAAGTAGTGAAGCCGCTCAGCAGCTGTTTCTTGTACGGTATTGTGGATCTGGGTTATGTGGCCGTAGATAGGGTAGCAACGGTGACTGCCGAGCTCCTCCAGGGTGGGGTAGATGTTTTGCAACTACGCGCAAAGGAGTATTCCAAGCAGGACGTGGTCAGGTGTGCGGCGGCGATGTTGCCTTTGACCAGGCGCTTCGGAGTTCCGCTAATCCTGAACGATTATCCGGATCTGTTGCGTCAGGTTGATGCGGAAGGATGCCATGTCGGTCAGGAAGATGGCAGCATCTCTGAAGCGCGCGAGATGGCGGGTCGCAGCTGTATTGTCGGTCGATCAACTCATTCGATGGAGCAGGCCACGGCGGCCCAGAAAGAAGGGGCGGATTACGTTGGATTCGGACCGCTGTTCCCGACGGGCACCAAGCCGTCGGCGAAAGCCATTGGCCTCACCGGAATCCGGACAGTTCATGAACAGGTGCAGCTGCCGATATTCTGCATCGGCGGCGTGAATTTGGAAAATCTAGAAGAGATCCTGCGAGCAGGTGCTAGACGGGTTTGTATCGTGTCAGATCTGTTGCTGGCTTCGGATGTGGCAAAACAGACTGCCGAGGTCAAGGCTGCGTTGACCGGCAGGGCAAAGTAGGCGAAGCGTCCCGCTTTGCACTCTTCAGAGCCATGCAAAGCGGGACGCTTCGCCCACATAGCCCTACCGCGCCGGCCTCGCCCCACCGGCCCAAACAAGGTAAAAGTGCTCCATGACTTGGTTTAACGAGCCGCAGAATTGGAAGCAGGAGGACGATAAACTCATTGTTTTCGCAGATGCGAAGACAGATTTTTGGCGCGAAACGCACTATGGCTTCGTCCG